>JALWEZ010000074.1 GCA_027039165.1 Candidatus Moraniibacteriota bacterium | reverse complement strand
ACTTTTTTCTGTTTGGAAAGTATTATAATAGTATTAAAGAATAAAATATGAATGAAAATCAAGAAAATATTAGAAATTTTTGTATAATTGCTCACATTGATCATGGAAAGAGTACTCTTAGTGATAGATTGCTAGAAGTTACGCAAACTGTAGAAGACAGAAAGATGAAAGCTCAATTACTTGATCAAATGGATTTAGAGAGAGAAAGAGGTATTACTATCAAAATGCAACCAGTGCAAATGCAGTACAAACTCGATAATACTGAATACACGCTTAATTTAATAGATACGCCAGGACATGTTGATTTTGCTTATGAGGTGTCACGTTCGCTTGCTGCAGTAGAAGGAGCGGTTTTGCTTGTAGATGCTTCGCAAGGAATTCAAGCTCAAACTCTTACAAATTTATACTTTGCACTAGAGCAAGATTTGGAAATTATACCAGTTATAAACAAAATAGATCTACCAAACGCTGAACCTGAAAAGGTTAAAAGAGAAATTGTGCATTTACTAGGTTGTGAAATGGAAGATATACTAGCTGTAAGTGGTAAGACTGGTGAAGGAGTGAATGAGTTATTAAAAGAAATTATAAATAAAATTCCAGCACCGTCTGGAGATAACACAAAGCCACTCAGAGCACTTATTTTTGATAGTGTGTATGATTCTTATAAAGGTGTACTTGCTTATGTGCGTGTGGTGGATGGTGAAGTTACAAAAAGAGATCATTTACACATGTTAGTTACTGCCGGAGAGAGTAATGTAGTAGAACTAGGTCATTTTCGTCCTGCTTATGAGTCATGTGATAAATTAAGCACTGGAGATATTGGATATATTGCAACAGGCTTTAAAAGTGTTAGAGAATGTAAGGTAGGGGATACTGTTACACTTAAAAGTGAAGCAAAAGACAAATCTTTTAAACATATAGAAATACTTCCTGGTTACAAAGAAGTACAACCTGTGATGTATGCAAGTTTCTATCCACAAGATGGAGACGGTTATGATACTATGAGAGATGCTATGGAAAAACTTTCTCTAAATGATAGTTCTCTGCATTTTGAACCAGAGAGTAATGTAGCTCTTGGTAGAGGTTTTCGATGTGGTTTTTTGGGACTTCTTCATTTAGAAATTATTCAGGAAAGATTAGTGAGAGAATTTGGTGTTAGCGCAACAATTACTACACCAAGTGTGGTGTATAAAGTTACAAAGAAAAATACCAATGAATCTGTAGAAGTTTATTCACCACTACAACTTCCAGAACCTAGTACTATAGAAAGAATAGAAGAGCCTTATGCAAAAGTTGAAATAATTACTCCATCAAAGTTTGTTGGAAATGTTATGGAACTTATGAACACAATTCGCTCAACTTACAAAAACACAGATTACATGGATGAAACACGTGTGCAACTTGCATTTGAAACCCCACTTATGGATGTGCTTGTAGATTTTCATGATCAATTAAAGAGTGTAACAAGTGGATACGCATCTATGAGTTATGAGCAAATTGGATATAGAGCTAGTGATTTGGTTCGTATGGATATTTTGTTGGCTGGTGATCCAGTGGATGCATTTTCTAGGATTGTGCCTCGTAAATGGGCAGTAAAAGAAGGTAAGACAATGGTAACTAAATTAAAAAATGTATTATCTCGCCAAAATTTTGCTATAGCAATACAAGCTGCAATTGGAGGAAAAATTATTGCAAGAGAAACACTTAGCGCTTACAGAAAAGATGTTACAGCTGGACTCTATGGAGGAGATATCACTAGAAAAAGGAAATTATTAGAAAAACAAAAAAAAGGAAAAAAACGTATGGCTCACACTGGTAAGGTTGATATTCCACCAGAGGCATTTGTAAAAGTACTTCGTAAATAGTTTAATTCTGATTATGAATAAGAAAAAAATACTGGATAGAAAATGGTTTAAAGATAAAAAAGTGGTTGTGTTTGGGATAGGGCAGTTAGGTGGAGGAGTTAGTGCTATTAAATTTTTGTCTAGTAGCGGTGCCCAAGTTATAGCAACAGATATAAAATCAAAAGAAGAACTTAAAAAATCTTTAGTAGAGATTAAAGGTCTTAAAAATGTGACTTTGGTACTAGGCCAGCATCGCAGAGAAGATTTTGAACATTCTGATATGATTATAAAAACTCCAGGATGTCCTTGGACAAATGAATACATAAAACTTGCGCTTAAAAATAAAATTCCAGTTGAAACTGATGCTAGTTTATTCTTGAGATTATGTAAAAATAAAGTAATTGGAATAACAGGCACAAAAGGAAAGACTACTGTTTCTCATATGACTTCTCATTTTTTAAAGAGTTCTGGATATCATACTATTCAAGTTGGAGTAGGAATTACACCTGTTTTAGATAGATTATCACTTCTTAAAAAAAATACAGTAGTAGTTTTTGAATTTTCTAGTTGGAGGCTTAGTGCACTTAAATATGCAAAAGTTTCTCCGCATATTTCTATTTTTACAAGTTTTTTTCCAGATCATATGAATTACTATCATGATATGGCTACATATTGGACTGATAAGGAACAAATTTTTAAATTTCAGAAAAAAGATGATTTTTTGATTTTTAATGCAGATGACGAAAGTATTTTTTCTAAAATCCAAAGACTTAACTTAAATTCAAAAAAAATTGCAGTTACATTTAGTAATGATAATTCAAGAGATATTTTCGTGGAAAATGATATAGCATTTATAAACGTGGATGGTAAAGCAAAAAAAATTGCTAATATTTCTGATATGCAAGTAATGGGAACTCATAACAAAAGAAATATGTTGCTTGCACTAGGAGCTGTGCGAGCAATTGGAGCTAGTGAATCAAAATTAGCAAAAGCAGTTAAATCGTTTAGGTCTATAAAATATAGATTAGAGCACATAAGAACACTAAACGGTGTTGAATACTATAACGACACTGCAGCTACTAATCCAGGTGCGTCAATTGCTGCACTTGATACTTTTCAAGATAGAGATATAATTCTTTTAGCAGGTGGAGCAGAAAAAAATTTAGCAACTGATAATTTCGCTATGCAAATTGCCAAAAAAGTTAAAAAGGTTTTCTTTTTTAAAGGGGAATATAGTGAGAAGTTGATTTCTGAAATGAAAAAAATGAAATTAGAGAAAGATTTGAGTGATTATAAATTATATGATTCAATGAAAGAAATCCTACAGGAAGCCAGAACGCAATCTCAAGAAAAAGATATTGTATTACTTTCTCCTGGAGCTTCTAGTTTTAGTATGTACAAAAATGAATTTGAAAGAGGGGATGATTTTATTTTAGAGGTGGAAAAATTAAAAAAATAAATTTAAACATATGCAATCAAAAAAGCCTTTTGAATAACTTGTATTATTATGATAGTTAATCTATCTTGTTTGTAATTTTATAATGTAATAATTTAGTTTAAAGATATGAAAAAAACTCTAAAAGAACAAGATCCTGAGGTTTATAATATAATAAAAGGAGAAGAAAAAAGACAAGAAGAAGGCTTGGAACTTATACCATCTGAGATAGCAGCTTCAAGCGCTGTTATAGAAGCTTTGGGAAGTGTTTTAACAAATAAATACAGTGAGGGTTATGCAGGTAAAAGATATTATGGAGGACAGGAATTTATAGATGATGTTGAAACTCTAGCAATAAACAGAGCAAAAGAATTGTTTGGAGTACCTCATGTAAATGTACAACCTTATTCTGGAAGTCCAGCAAATTTTGCAGTTTATACAGCTATTTGTGAACCAGGTGACAAAGTTATGGGGCAAAGCTTACCAGATGGAGGTCACCTAACTCACGGTTGGAAAGCAAGTGCTACTAGTAAATTTTTTGATACTATTCAATACCACACAGATGAAAATGGTTATCTTGATTTAGAAGAGATTGAACAGCTTGCAAAAAAACATAAGCCAAAGATGATTTGGGTAGGAGCAACTGCTTATGTAAGGGAGTTTCCATTTGAACAATTATCAAAAATTGCTGATGAGGTAAATGCTTATTTAGTAGCAGATATAGCGCACATTGCAGGGCTTGTAATAGGAGGAGTACACAAAAGTCCGGTAGAATATGTGCACGTGATAACTACAACAACACATAAAACTCTCAGAGGTCCAAGAGGAGGAATGATAATGGTAACTCAAAAAGGACTCAAAAAAGACAGTGAACTTGCAAATAAAATAGACAGAGCTGTTTTTCCAGGTCTTCAAGGTGGTCCACATGATCATCAAACAGCAGCTATTGCAGTAGCACTTGGAGAAGCTCAGAAACCAGAATTTAAAGAGTATGCAAAGCAAGTTGTAAAAAATGCAAAAGCTTTAGCAAAGGAACTTAAAAAACGTGGCGTGAAACTTGTAACTGATGGGACAGATAACCATATGTTACTTATTGACTGTGGATTTGGGCGTGGTACATTTCTCTCAGATGCACTTGAAGAGGCTGGTATAACACTTAATAAGAATACTATCCCAAGAGATGAGTCTTCGCCCTTTTATCCAAGTGGAGTGAGACTTGGTACTCCTTTTGTAACAGTGAGAGGTCTCAGAGAAAAAGAAATGGAAAAAATCGCAGATTGGATTTGTAGAGTTTTTGAAGAAATGAAAGAATATAAATTTCCAAAAATCAAGGAGTACAGAGCAAAAGTTTTAGAAAAATTCAAAAAAGATGTGAAACAAAACAAAGAATTAAAAAAAATTAGAGAAGAAGTAAGAGAATTATGCAAAGAATTTCCACTTTATAAGTAAATTTCATAAATAAACAGTAAAATAAAGCGCTAGAAATAGCGTTTTATTTGTTGGAAAATATAATTTATACGATAATTGTTGTAATTAGTCAAAAAATATTATATACTTTAAGTACTTATTAC
>JALWEZ010000073.1 GCA_027039165.1 Candidatus Moraniibacteriota bacterium | reverse complement strand
TTATTTTTTGTATTTAAAATTTTAATAGTTTTTTAGAACGTTTTTAATACAAAACGTTGAATATTTTGCTTATTTATGTAAGAGCTCAGCATACGCATAGCGTGCTGAGCTGTTTTATTTACTGATCTTGTGCACCATTAAGCTATTATTTTAATTTTTTACAAAATACTAAAAGTCATTATTGAAATGCTAGTGCCCAACATCAGTTATTTATTCTCGAATCATTTTCCGCCACATGACAAACAACGTCACAATGACAGAAATAATTGGAAAAACTATATTTGCTATTTCTGGCGTTAACTTAATGTCAAACGCCATTAGCACGATGCCACCAATAAATATAACTGCTATTGATGATAATATCAATACTGCTATAAAAAATAGTATTACTATTATAGCTAATTTGATTTGTTCCCAAAACATTTTATCTCCTTTCGCTTTTTTTTAAATTTAAAAAAGTCTTTCTTAGATTAAAAAACTTTAATAATGTTTTAGACAGGCTCTTAGAGCATTTTTAATTATATGCCCAAAATCAAATATGTCAATAGCTATTTGCTTAATTTACAAAAATAGTATATTCCAATCCTAAAATGATACTGAAATTAAATTGCGATGTAGATAAAATATATTTTTTAATTCGCAATTCGCATCATTATGTATTATACCTACTATGGTAATTACGCTTAAAATCATTTGCTTTTAATATTTAATTTGATATAATCTATGCAAGAGTAAAAGTAATTATATGACAAAAATTCGAAAAGCAAAGCTAGGTGACGAAATTGGAATTGCGCAACTATTCAAAGAATGTATTGAACAAAATTTTTGGAAATACACTGCAACTAATAAATACAACGAAAGCTTATTAGAAAAACTTAAAATTTCTTTATCATCTCAAACATCAAATTCAAGATATTTTGTAGCGCTTAGTAGTGAAAATAAAATCATCGGCTCTGCTAGTTATAAATTTAACACTGAAGGTAGAATGAAACATAGAATTGATATGGGTTGGGGAGTTCACCCAGATTTTGCAGGAAAGGGTATTGGAACTAGACTTGTTGGTTTAGTAATTACTGAAGCTAAAAAAGAAGGTTTTGTAAAAGCTGAAGCAGAAATAGCAATTGAAAATATAAGTTCTTGGAAACTAGCTCTAAGGTGTGGATTTGAAATTGAAGGCGTTAAAAAGAAAGCGCTTTTAACTGATGAAGGTGAGTATATAGACACTTTTATAGTTGGAAAATTACTTTAAAAGTTTGTCTAAAAACGTTATCTTGATAATAGCATATCGAGATAACAAAAAAGTTCTTTAAAAATTGAGAAAAAAGATTAATAAACCTCTTCGGAAAGCTATGTTTTTAACTCAAAATCATGAATTCCAGTAATTAAATTAAGCTAAACTAAAGTTAAGTCAAAATCTTTTTTATGATTTCTATATCGTTCTGATAATATTCTAAATCTTTATACGTTTTTTATAACATTTTTCACAATGATTCTTTTGCTTGATTTTTCTGTACTTTTCTTTTTTGTTGGATAATTTTTATTACTTTTATTTGTTTTTATGAATTACGCC
>JALWEZ010000072.1 GCA_027039165.1 Candidatus Moraniibacteriota bacterium | reverse complement strand
GTGTGTGTCCTATTCTTAAAAATGGCTCTATAAACCAAGAAACAAACATGACAGTTAAGCCACCTAAAAGTCCAAAATGTTTAAGAGCATATATTGTCCTGCTTTGAACATCGTAAAATAATCTTTTTCCCTTTGCTTTTTCTGATGTTCCTCCACCTTTATGATACGCTTTTGCTTCTGTTATATAAATTGTTTTAAATCCTAAGTCGTAGGCTCTTTTTGAAAAATCAAGTTCTTCGAAATACACAAAGAATCTCTCGTCGAAACCATTAAGTTCCCCAAACAAATTTCTTTTTACCAAGAAAAATGCCCCCATAACTTGGTCTACTACCTTTGTTTCTTGATGATTCCAATCATTCAAACGGTAGCTTTTAAAAAATTCGGATTTTAAAATGTCCAAACCTAACGACCTGACAACAAGATTCCAAGTATTAGGAAACCTTGCGCAGGTTTTTTGAATTTCTCCTTTTTCATGTAGTAGCTGAATACCGTAAATTCCAATTTCAGGTTTATCATGTTCGTAGATATATTCAAATAGTTTTTCAAAAGTGCTTTCAAAAATAACCATATCTGGATTTAGAAACAGAATAAAATTTCCTTTGGCTTTTTTTGCTCCTATATTGCAGGCTTTGGCAAACCCGTAATTTTCAGGATTTCTGATTATCTCAATGGGTAAGTTAATTTCACCAATTCCTTCTATTGAGTTATCAGTTGAAGCGTTATCCACTATAATAATTTTTTTGAGAACAAAATTACCTTTTTTTGCTTTTTCTATTGATTGTAAGCACCCTTTTAGTTGATTTCCAGAGTTCCAGTTGACTATGACAATACTAAAATCACACATAAACATAAGTAATTTTTTATGTTTATTTAAAGTTCTGAGAACTGTTAACTTCTAAAACTTTCCTAAGAAGCTTCTTAGATATAATTACTGGTATTAAATCCTTTCCAACACTTCTTATACCATTTGAAAATTTTAGATATCTTCCACTCAGTATTTCTCGTAGTATTATTATTACAAACTTAAAGGTGTTGCTTCTATACAAAGTTTCTCTTGCTCTTACATGTTTTATTTTATCTTTAATTAATTTCTGAGCTTTCTTATATTTTTTCCCATTCGAAACTACTTTAGAAAAAGCTACAACAAACTTAGCTGAATCTGAAGATTGTACGTCCTCTTTTTTAGAAATTGTCTTTTGTACCTGTTCTCTAAAGTTTACCTTCATTCCGCCTATTACTTGGTTATGGTGTTGACGATATTTAATAAGGGTCTCTTCGACAAAAATTCCTCTTACATCTAAAGCACTTGCTAACAAAGCAATCCATGCATCATGCACCCACTGATTGGGAATAGGTAATATCCAGTCGCGTAGTTTTGCTCTAAATATCATCGTTGCACCTGTGACTACATTATGCTTAAGGAGCACTTCTAATTGATGCCCTTGTTTAAAGAGATTGCGCTGACGAGTCGTAAAAGAAATTCTATCCCACATTGTATAACCTAAAGGATGCAATTTCTCATCCACGACCATGGCATCAGAAAAGGCATAACCAGCATCAGGATGATTCGCG
>JALWEZ010000071.1 GCA_027039165.1 Candidatus Moraniibacteriota bacterium | reverse complement strand
AAACTCACCTGCTAAAATAGATATAATAAAGCTGTTTAATCCAAATTCCAATACAAAATGGTTTATGAGTTTAAGTGAGCTTATGAGTGTAATTACAATGCTTGGACTTGTTTTAATTGCGGTTGTTTTTGTCAGGGAAAAAGAAAACGGTACTTGGGATATTATGCTTTTAATGCCGGTAAAAGGTAGTTTAATTATTTTTGCAAAAATACTCTCCCAGGTTTTAATACTTATGGCAGGTATAACAATTAGTATAGGCCTTATTGTGTTTGGTGTTTTTAATGCACCTATAAATGGAAATTTATTTGATTTTTATCTTATAAGTTTTTTGTTTGCTTTTGCAATAGGAGGAATTGCTTTAGTGGTGGCTTCAGTTTCAAAAACTGTATTAGAAGTAGGGCATCTTACTATTGTTATAATGCTTCCTTTAATTTTCCTAAGCGGAGCATGGACGCCTCTTAATTCAATGCACCCTTTTATTCAATTTTTAAGCTATTTTTCGCCTCTTAGGTATTATATACAAGCTACTCAGGATATATTTTTTAGAGGGAGCGGATTTGTTGATCTTATTCCTTATTTTTTGGCTGAACTTTTTATGGCTTTGGTATTATTTTATATAGGATATAAAAAAATAGGGAGACTGTTTTGAAAAGCATTTATGAGCTTAAGCGCACAAAAGAGATAATATTTATATTAGCAAGAAACGGGTTTGGTGAATTGATAGAGACTATTGGTATTCCTGTTCCGTTTAAAAAAGAGGTAAAACTTAACAGAAGTGAGAGAATAAGAAAAACAATTGAAGAGCTTGGTCCTACATTTATAAAACTTGCGCAGCTTTTATCTCTTAGACCCGATTTAATCCCAATTGAGCTTACAAAAGAACTTGAAAAACTTCAAGACAGAGTCGCTCCTTTACCTTTTGAAGTAATGGAGAGTGTACTGATAGAAGAGTTTGGATATTATAAAAAATTTTTTAAAGGCGATTTTGAATTATTGGCTTCTGCATCTATCGGACAGGTTTATAAAACCTCATTAGCAAATGGAGACGAGGTAGCAGTTAAAATATTAAAACCTAATATTGAAGAAATTATATATGCCGATATATTTATTCTTGAAAGACTTGCAAAACTTGTTAGAGAGAGATTATTAATATACGGAATAGACAGTGTAAAAATTATAGAAGAGTTTGCAAAAAGTATAAAAAAAGAGCTTGATTTCAATATAGAGGCACTTAATCTTAAACGATTTGCTGCAAACTTTAAAAACAATCCAAAAGTTAAAATACCAAAACTTTATAATGATTTTTCAAATAAAAGAATACTTACGCTTGAATATATTAACGGAGTTAAAATAAGCGATAATGAAAAATTGAAAAAATATTATGATTTAAAACAGATTGCAAAAATTGGAGTTGAACTTGTAGCAGAACAGATTTTTGTACACAGATTTTTTCATGCAGATCCGCATCCGGGTAATTTGATGGTAGTTGAAAATAAGATAGTATTTTTAGATTTTGGAATTGTTGGAAAAATATCAAAAGAAGATAGAGACTCACTTCTTAAGCTTGTATATTATG
>JALWEZ010000070.1 GCA_027039165.1 Candidatus Moraniibacteriota bacterium | reverse complement strand
ATCATGATCTGGTCCAGATTCAGAGATAACTTCATAATGAGGAGTTATACTCACGTTTTCTTGAGCTTTTTCTTGGAAATAACTCTTTGGATCAACATATAATTTTTTCTCCAACACTTCATCTAAATAAACAATCACATTTTTCATTATAAAATTATAGGCATTTTGATATCCCTTGTCCAAATGAATAGCGCCTATAATTGCTTCAACAGCATTTGCCAAAAGATAATTTCTAGCTCTACCAGTGTCTTTTGCCTCTCCCTTACTCATCATAAGAAATTCTTCAATTCCAATTTTTCTTGCAACTCTAACCAACATTTCACCATTAACAAGAGATGCTCTCCATGCGGTAAGCTCTCCCTCTGGATTATCAAAATTAGCAAACAGATACTCAGTAACAGCTAATTCCAAAACAGCGTCTCCTAAAAATTCTAATCTTTCATTATGCTTTCTTGTAGAATCACTTTGTTCATTTAAAAATGAACGATGTGTCATAGCTTCTATATATAAATCAGCATTACTAATAGAAATATCACACACTTTCTCAAATTTTTTTATATCCATATTTATTATTATTCTTTGAGATATATAAAAGTACTCTTAGACATGAGTATAACAAACAACTCATCCATATCAATGCTAAAATACATCTCAAAATACTTAACCTTTATAAAACTTTAATATTAAAATACTAATCAAATAATATACAAAAATTAAATTTACTCTTCTTCAAGATTATTTTTTTTTGTTTTCTTCCTTAACTTAGCTTTATCTGCATCATCATTTTTCATAGGTTCTCCCATTTCTCTGTAAATTGTTCCTAAGACTCCATTCACAAAACGAGGTGAGCTATCGCTACCATATGACTTTGCAATTTCTATAGCTTCATTTATAGCTACTTTTGGAGGAGTTTCTTCATAATTTCCAAAAAGTAGCTCATAAGTACCGATTCTTAAAATATTTCTATCAACTGGAGTGACTTGGTCAAGAGGCCATTCAGGAGCACATTTAGATATCAAATTATCAATTTCACTTATGTGTTCGACTGTGCCATTTACTAAACGCACAACAAAATCATTATTTCTTGAACCTGGTGCAAATTCTTCACAATTATGAGTAACTATATTATCTAATTTAGATATATCGTTTTTGTGAAAATCCCATTCAAATAATGACTGCATTGCTATTGATCGTTGTAAGTGTCTATTGGACATAATTATAATTAAACTTTATCCAGCTTTTTGAACAATTTGTTTATACTGCACTCCACGATAAGTGCCACATTTATTACATATCCTATGCGACATCTTTTGTTCTCCACAAGAAGAACATGCAACTGTTTCAACTTGCTTTAATTTTTTTATATTGTGATTTCGTCTTCTTCTAGTTCTTGAACTATTTTGTCGTTGTTTTGGTACTGCCATAATACTATCTAATCAAATATCTTAAAATTACACCAAACAAATAACTCATTGATAAGTTATTCACTTAATAAAATTATTATAACAGAGGATTTATTTTTTAGCAAGTGTGTATAACATTTTGTAGCAAAATTGTAAAAAACTTTTCTTT
Source organism: Candidatus Moraniibacteriota bacterium (assembly GCA_027039165.1). GTDB lineage: Bacteria > Patescibacteriota > Minisyncoccia > Moranbacterales > JALWEZ01. The sequence continues at coordinate 9 of JALWEZ010000070.1, read as the reverse complement.
TTTTGAAAA
>JALWEZ010000069.1 GCA_027039165.1 Candidatus Moraniibacteriota bacterium | reverse complement strand
ATTTAATACCTCCCACGATTCTATATGGAATATTATTCTTCAAAAAATATTCCTCCATAATACGAGACTGAGCATTTGTTCTGTATAAAACCACAAAATCCCTATATTGTTTATTACCTTTATTAATTTCTTCTAAAATTTTCTTTGTAATGTATGCCGCTTCTTGAGATTCATCGAATGCCTCAAAAACTGTAACTTTTTGACCATCTTTTTTATCTGTCCATATTTTTTTATCAGTTCTTGATTCATTTTGCTCTATTATACTATGAGCTGTATCAAGTATTACTTGTGTAGATCTATAATTTTGTTCTAGTTTTATAACACTAGCTCCTGGATAATCTTTTTCAAAATTAAGTATATTATTTACATCAGCTCCACGCCATTTATAAATACTTTGCCAATCATCTCCTACTACAAAAATATTTTTATGTTCTTTTGTGAGTATATTTATAAATTTATATTGAGCATAGTTAGTATCTTGATACTCATCTACCAAAACATATCGAAAACGCTCTCTGTTGTAAAATAAAGTTTCTGGAGAAATTTCAAAAAGCTTAACGGTTAGTCGTATTAAATCATCGAAATCTAGTGAATTTGAATTAAAAAGTTCTCTTTGATATTCCAGATAAATTTTAGCTATTTCTTCTTCTTTTTTGGTTTTTGCTTTTTCTAACATCTCCTGTGCAGAACAAAGTAAATTCTTTTTTCTAGATATCACAGAAAGCACAGAACGTGGTGTATATTCTGTAATTGAAAAATTTAATTTTTTTATAATTCTACGAATAATGGCTTGAGTATCTTGAGTATCCAAAATCGTAAAATCTTTAGTGAGTTTGGTATTTAATTTATCAATATCTTTCCTTAAAATTCTTGTACATACACTGTGAAAAGTACCTATTAGTGGTGTAGAATATTGTGCACCCAATGAATCCGAAATTCTTTGTTTCATTTCAGAAGCAGCTTTATTTGTAAAAGTTACCGCCATTATATTAAAAGGTGATATATTCCTCTTATGAATCAAAAAAACTACTCTACTTGTAAGTGCTGTAGTTTTACCAGAACCTGCTCCAGCAATAACCAAAAAAGGTCCATTAAAAGCCTTTACAGCTTCTTGTTGCGGTTTATTTAAATTTTTGAAAAAATTTTCTTCCATGTAAGTATTGTATCACAAAAAAATAAATATTGTAGTGATAAGCTCTATAGCGTATAATAAATACATATAAATACATTCTATGGTAACAAATAAAACTATTTTATTAGAAGTAATTAAAAACTTTAGATTTTTACAAATTACCTATCATATTGGTTTACTTTTTATAGGTATTGGACTTTCTTATTTTTTTGTCCCTTTTTTTAAATTGCCAAATCTATCTTTACTTATAACTCTCATAATTGCTGTATCTAGCTCGTGGATAAGTAGTGTTTTTTTTAATGATGTTGCTGATTTTGAAATTGATAAAATATCAAATCCACACAGACCTCTACCAAAAGGGATTTTAAGTAAAAAACAGAGCTTAAACATTGCTATTTCTTTTTTATTTATATCTTTAATCTCAACGTTGTTTGCATCAAAACATATATTTACTCTTATAGTTTTTTATCATGTACTTTCTTGGATCTACAACACAAAACCCTTTAGATTAAAAGCTATTCCTATAATCGCAACTTTTATTGCATCTATTGCTTCTATTATTATTATTTCTATAGGTTTTTTAGCTACTTCCACAAACTTTTCAACTCTGAAATTTTTACCAACTAATATAGTTTTATCGCTAATCATTGGATATACACTATCACTTCCTATAAAAGACTTAAAAGATTTAGAAGGTGACAAAAATGACGGAGTTAAAACTATTCCAGTAATTTTTGGTATAAAAAAAGCAAGGATTTTAATAGGAATTAATATTTTCATCTCTTTTGTTTTAAGTGCATTACTAATTAACTTTAAAGATTTAATTTTACCAGCAATTATACTCGGCTTCTTTACTCTTAATACTTTAATCTTAAAGATAAAAGATAGATATCTAGTAGCTATTAGCGAATTACTGTGGGTAATATTTACAATAACATTTGTTTATGGATGTTTTGTTGTGTATTCATTTATATAAAAACAAAAAACTCTTCTTAGAATGTCTACGAAGAGTTTCAATTGTAATTAAAGAAGTCCTTTAAAAGAATCTAGATAAGAACCAAGCATCATAGGAATAAGTATCACAGCTCCAATCATTGGAAGCACAAATGTTACTATAGTTGCAATAAACGACCACAAGAAAAATTGTTTAATTCTGTGCAAGTCTTTTAAAGCTATATCAAGCTTCTCTTCTTGTCTAGCTAAAGTTTTTTTTAATTCTTCAACTTCATTTGTTTGCATAATTTTATTTTACTGCTTCTCCATTCGCTAAAGCTCTTTCAAGTAGTGCTTGCTGAGCTTGTTTGTAATTTGCAACTGGATCTTTTGCCCAAAGCTCTAAAGCTGGTTGCTGAATTCCCCTTCCATAAGAAAACGATACAGGCCAAGGCAAATCTTTGTATAATTCATGCATTTTTTGAAGTCTGTCTGTTGATTCTTTCGCACTTTGACCACCAGACAAAAACACAATTCCAGCTAAATCCTCTGGTACAACTTTTTTGAAACTCTCTATGGTTTCTTTGGCAATTACTTCATCTGAAACTTGATTTTCACTATCTTTGCCAGGTAAAACCATTGAAGTTTTTAAAATTGTTCCTGGTAGATAAATATTAAGTAACTCAAGTTGTCTAAATAATTCACTCCACACTTTTTGACTCACTTCCCTGCAAGTTTCTAGAGAATGATTTCCGTCCAGCAAAATTTCTGGCTCAACCATTGGTACTATATCAGCTTCTTGACACAGTGCAGCGTATCTAGCTAATGCATGAGTATTTGATTCAATACAAGCTTGAGTTGGTAAATTATTTTCTTCATCTATTGTAATTACAGCGCGCCACTTTGCAAAACTTGCTCCTAACTGTTTGTATTCAATAAGCCTCTCTCTTAATTCATCAAGTCCTTCTGTTACTTTTTCTCCTGGAAATAGTGCTAGATCTTTTGCTCCTTTGTCCACCTTTATACCAGAGAGGATTCCTTTGTCAGAAAGCACATCCACAAAACGTTTTCCATCATCTGTTTTTTGACGTATTGTTTCATCAAATAGTATATATCCAGCCACAGCCTCTTCTATGTTTTCTGTAGTCACAAGCATTTGTCTATAGTTTTGTCTAGTTTGTTCATTAAAAGCAACGTTTAGTGCCTTAAAACGCTTCTCACAAGTCCCATGAGACTCATCAATTGCCAAAATTCCCTTGCCATAAGCAACCATTTTTTGAGCAGTGTTTTTTAATATTTCTTTATTCATATAAAGTTATTTTTATAAAATTAACATAATACTATTTTTTAGTATATCTATAGTATACAATACTAAAAGAAAAAATAGAAATTGATTATATAATTCATAAATGTTATGATTAAAAGGTAGTAAGTAAATAAATAAAATATTATGAATGAATTTATACAAGATTATGAAGAAGACAGTTTAGAAAGTTATTTTGAAAATGATCTACCTATAATAGGTGAACAAATCATAGATACAGATCTTGATATCTATCAAAATGGTGAAATAAAGAAAGTTAATATATCTGATTATAGAGGTAAATGGCTTATAATGTTTTTTTATCCAGCAGATTTTACTTTTGTTTGCCCTACTGAAATTGAAGATCTCGCTAAGCATTACCCTGAAATTCAGAGTATAGGTGCTGAAGTGCTTACTATTTCAACAGACACAGCCTTTGCGCATAAGGCGTGGCACGATCAAAGTCAAGCTGTTGGGCAAGTTAGATTTCCAATGGGAGCTGATCCTACAGGAAAGATTTCAAAAGCTTGTGGAGTGTATATTCCTAGTGAAGGGTTGGCTCTAAGAGGAACTTTCATAGTTGATCCAGATGGAATTTTAAAAGCTTATGAAGTAAACGACAATAGCATTGGAAGAAATATAGAAGAAACCATTAGAAAAGTAAAGGCCGCACAATTTGTAGCAGAGCATGGTGATAAGGTATGTCCTGCAAATTGGCATCCAGGCGAAGAAACTCTTACACCAGGAGTTGATTTAATAAATAAAATTTAATATGACTTACACACAAAAAGATTATGCTAATCTACTTTCAATAGATGGATTTAGTCAAGACTTACTAAACAATCATTTTGGTTTGTACAACGGTTATGTTGCAAATACCAATAAGCTAATAGACAAATTAGACACTTTAGAATATGGTACACCAGAGTATGCTGAAATTCAAAGAAGATTTGGTTGGGAATGGAACGGTATGAGAATGCATGAGTTATATTTTGATAGTCTTACCACTAACCCTTCTGAATTAAACCAAGATTTAAAGTTGGCAAAGCTAATAAATGAAACTTATCTAAATTTTGATGAATGGAAAAAAGACTTTGAAGAAGTTGGTAAAATGCGTGGAATTGGTTGGGTTGTGTTTGTGTATGACAAGCAATCTGGTGAATTATTTAATACTTGGATCGGAGAACATGATCTGGGTCACTTAGTAGGAACTACTCCTCTGCTTGTTATGGATGTTTTTGAGCACGCTTATATACTTGACTATGGAATGAATAAAGCTTCTTACATAGAAACATTCATGAAACACATAAATTGGAGCTTGATAAATGATAGATTTAATTCATAGAGAAATTAAGAAATACTAAAACTATCCAAAATATTTCAAAATTTCCATATTCAAAAAGACAAGACAAAGTCTCAGGGAGGTTTGATTAAAAAAATAATAAATTTCTAAAGTATGACATTTCTATTGGTAATTGACAAAAATTTGACAATCATTTAAAAAGTGTTATAATATAGGTAT
>JALWEZ010000068.1 GCA_027039165.1 Candidatus Moraniibacteriota bacterium | reverse complement strand
CTTTCATAGATTACCATATAAAAGAAAATTTGTAAATTTTTAATTATGTAACTATTCACGTTTATTTTAAAAAAATGGTATAATTTAGATAAATTTAATATATTTATATGTATGGAAAAATATACACTAGAAAATAAAAATCAAAAAGAAATATTTAAAAAACCAGAAGATAAAGTTGAGAATTTAGATGAAATAACAATACAAGAAAATCTTGAGTTGAAAGAACAAAAAAGAAGGGAACAAATTGAGCAAATAAAACAAAACGATAAGCAAAGAATTAAACAATTAGAAAAAGAACTGGGAATTAATTTAGATTCTGAAAAAGAAATTTCACCAGAGATGATGAAACAAACTGAACAAGTGATTTGGAAAACTCTTGGAATTGAAAATTCAAGTGAAAACTTAGTTGATAATTTTGATGAAATTTTAAAAGAAGCAACAAAATCATTAACTCAATACCAAGAAATTGAGGAAGAACTTAAGAATGTTGAAAGTAAGGAACTGTCTCATGAACTTTTCAAAATAATAAAGAAAGATTCGGATAAGAAACAAGATTATGCAGAAGATGCACCAAATGATGGAGTTTTGATTGAATCGATGAAACAAGGAGAACTTCAATGTTCAGGTAGAACTTTGATTGCTTCTACTTTTTTGCAAGAGCGTGAGATAAAACATGCTCCTGTTACTGCAACTGGTCATGCTTTTTTGATTATAGAGCAACCAGATGAAGCTGATACTTTGATATATTTTGATGCAAATAATAACCTTTATTTTACATTTCCAAAGTCAGCACTAGAAGGGTATAACGGAGTGGAAGAGTCAGCTGAATGCAAGTTGAAAGATTATACTCCAAGAGAAAAAGATTTTTTTGATGGAGTAAATACAGTTTTTTCTAATTTTGTCGTGATGCCAGTGCAAGAAGCAGTTGGTCGACAATATTTAGGAAATGTTGTAGCTGCTTTAGATGGTAATGATGAGTTTAAGAAAACAAAATACATATTTGATGAGGATGAAGAAATATCTGAATTTGATAAAAAAGAACTTTCAGAAGTTGTGCACAAAATTGAAGCTAATGTATATGGTGGGAAAAATGAAGTTCTTGAAAACTTTTATGCTAGATTTGAAGGAGAGGATGGTCTTGAAAAAAAAGAGAGCAAGCGAACAGAAGCTGAACGAGAAGCGATTGGTGAATTTTTACAAAAATACCCGACTAAAATGAATTTATCGAACATTTTGCAGACGAAAAGGATGTCAGTGATAAGATATTATATCTAAAGAATGCATCCGAAGAACAGAAAAAATTATACGCAGAAAATCTTTGGGATTTTTTACAGGGGAAAAGTATAGATAAAACAATAACAGGAAACTAAAAACTTGGCTAAACTTTCCTTGGTTCAAATACCTTCATTTTTATCAAAAAAATAAGTAAATTACAAACAAAATATGTGAATTTATAAACAAATTGACAAAAAATAAAGTTTTGTATACAATAGTACACATATGAACTATATAGATATTAAAGTTAGCAATGTTGAGCTGGCTCTGCTTGAAATAATCAAGGAGAAAAATGAAACTACTGGCTATGAAATTAAAAAAATACTCAAAGAAAGAGGTTATCAAAACTGGGCAAATATTGGAAAGACTTCAATTTATATAGGGATTAAAAAATTAAAAAATAAAGGACTTGTTAAAATAAAGACAATTAAAAAGAAGGAAGGTAAAGGTCCTCTTCCAAATAAGATTAGTCTTACAAAAAAAGGTGAAAAAATTTTACTTGAGGAAATTAAGAAAGCATTACTGTCTCAAAAAAATCTCCCGTTATATTATCTTGGCATCGCTGGAATTAGACTAATCAAAAAAGAAACGGCATTAAAATTCTTGGAACAAAGAAAAAATATAAATTACAAAACCATCGAGCGACTAAAAAAGCTTTTTAAAAAACAAGGTGGGGAAAATATGCCGTTGGAAGCTCAAGGCTTGTTTGAACATCCAATTTTATTGATCCAATCTGATATAAAATTTATTGAGAGATTTAGTAAAAAATTACAAAATAATAATTAATTAATATGAAAATAAAAAATTTTAAACCATTTATAGGTCAACATTGCGAAACAACTGCAACTGGAACACTTTTAAAACAGCTTGGAATTGAACTTTCAGAACCAATGCTATTTGGTCTTGCAGAAGGCTTGGGATTTATTTTTTGGAATATGAAAATAATGAAATTTCCTTTTATTGGAGGAAGAATCAAGCCAGATGTTTTAACGCAAAACCTTGCTAGAAATTTAAATTTAAAATTAGAAGTAAAAGAAACATCATCTATTAAGAAGGCTTGGGAAAATGTGAAAACAGAGCTTGATAACGGAAATGTTGTAGGAATAAAATTGGATAGTTATTATCTAGAATATTTTACAAATAAAATCCATTTTGCAGGTCATTATGTTGCAATGTGTGGATATGATGATGAGTTTGCATATTTAGTGGATACTGAGCAACAAGGCAGTCAGGTAAAGTCGTCATTAAAAAGTCTTGAACTTGCTAGAAACGAAAAAGGCCCTATGTCTTCTAGAAATTTAAGTTATACAATTCAAAAGATAAATAAAGATTTTGACATCAAAAAAATAATCAAAGTAGCTATTAAAAATAATGCTAAAGACTATTTAAATCCTCCAATTAGAAATATTGGCTACAAAGGAGTTTTAAAAACAAGCCAAGAAATTAAAAAGTGGTTTAAAAGCAGCAAAGATATTGAAAGAGATTTCAAAACAACAGCAATGTTAATGGAAAAAGCGGGAACAGGTGGTGCAATTTTTAGAAATTTCTACAGAGATTTTTTAAAAGAAAGTTATGAAATACTAGAAATTGAAAACATCAAAAAAGCTCACGAAATGTTTATTGAAATTGCTGATTTATGGATAAAAGTTTCTTCACTATTTGAAAAAGTTGGAGAAACAAAAGATGTCAAATATATAAATGAAGCTTCTGAAATTTTGATCGGTTTGTCTAAAAAAGAAAAAGAAGCTATGGAATTATTATTAAAAATATAATTAAAAAATATTATGAAAAAAATGAACAAACATATTAGAAATATTTTATACGGGTTTTTGGCATGGCTCATACCGTTTATAGCGTCAATCTTTTTTTACACAAAAGAAGGAACGCTGACGATTGATGTATTTTTATTTAAAACAATTATGATTGTGGTTGGATCGACTTCCGCAGCAATTCTTCTGGTTTCTTATTTTAAACACATTACTGCAAATTATCTCAAGGAAGGAATTATGATTGGGTTTGTGTGGTTTGCAATCAATATTACATTAGATTTATTAGTTTTGGTTCCGATGTCAGGAATTTCTGTTGAAAATTATTTTATACAAATTGGTTTAAGGTATCTTGTAATGCCTGTGATGAGTATTATGGTTGGAACAGTTTTAACAAATAAAAACTATTGACTTTTTAAATCTAAGAATTTAATGAGAAAATGGGAAATTTAGATAAATTTATGAATTATAAACTAAGAACCTGTCTAAATTGGACAAAGTTGTTTGCAATCTGTATAATGAAGTTATGAATGAAATATCACCATTTTTAAGTCCACAGGAGCAAGAGGAAGCTGTTGCAAATTCAAAAAACAAGAAATCTAGAACTAAAAAAGTAACAAAAAAACCTAATTCAAGCACAAAAAACAAAATTCCAGTTTCTATTTTTACAGGATATCTAGGCTCAGGAAAAACCACTATCATAACAAATCTTATGAAAAGTGTCGGACATAACTATAAAATAGCATGGCTCAAAAATGAGATAGGAAGCACTGGAGTGGATACAGAACTTGCAAATCTCAAAAATACGGCAATGGTAAAGGAAATACTTCAGGGTTGCATTTGTCATGTTGCACTTGGTGCGTTAAGTGAGGCTTTTGATGAGTTGTTGTCGAGTAATCCAGATAGAATAATAATAGAAACTTCTGGTTCATCTACACCAGCTCCAGTTGTTTTTGAAATCAAAAAAGATCCTAGGTTAAAAGTAGATGGTATAATAACAGTAATAGATGCAGAGAATTTTTCTGGGTATTTGGATAAAAGTTTTACTTTAAAATTACAAGCAAAATATACAGATTTAATACTTATAAATAAATGGGAAAGTTTAGATGAAAAAACCCTAGAAAATAATCTAGATGATGTGTATGAAATAAATCTAGATACCCCTAAGATTTTTACAGATAGAGGAAAAGTGAATCCAGAAATCGTGTTTGGTTTAGCTACTAGAGATTTCACTGAAGCAGAAGCTATAACAGATTTTCATCATCAAGAAATGGAAGTGGATTTAATAGAAATCTTACCTCAAGGAGTTTATTCGAAAATTCAATTAGAAGTTATATTGAAAACTTATCCAAAGAAAAAATTCTATAGAATAAAAGGTGTTGTTAGATCAACAGACGGATGCTTTGTGATTAATTATGCGTTTGGAAAATTTGAAATAATAAAGATAAATAAAAAAAATACCAAACCCAGAATTGTTTTTATGGGAGAAGAAATTGAAAGCTTTAAATCACAAATCAATAAAGATTTTAACAATAAAAAACAAGATTTTAAATTTAAACCAAGACACACACATCATTAAAATAATTTTTAAATACTATTATATGGTTAATAAAGAAATGATTATAGCTATAGAAAAATTAATAGAATTAAGTAGAGAAAAATTAATAAAGGATGTTAAATTAGATAACACAGATTTTGATCCAAATAGTCATTTCCAAAGAGTAATTCATGAAGCTGAAGAAATAAAAAAGGAATTTAAAAAAGATAATGCTATTTTTTTGGAAGAAACTTTGGCAGATGCTTTTTTTAAGTATATTTTGTTTTTGAGTATTATGGAGAAAAGTGGTTACATAAGATCAATGGATAATG
>JALWEZ010000067.1 GCA_027039165.1 Candidatus Moraniibacteriota bacterium | reverse complement strand
GATTTAAATTAAAAGAAAAAATCAGAGTCTCTATGATTTTTTGTAGAGACTCTAATTTTTAAGTTTGATATATGAAAATTGTAATTCATGCAAGTGAGTTAAATGAAGTGAGAATTGATGGAACAAGAATTTATTTAAGTGAACTACTTAAGAGATTTTATCGTTTTTCTAATCACAACTACACTCTTTATCACAAAGGAGAAATTAATCCAGTTTTTAATATCCCAAGTAAAAAGTATAATTTAAAGAAATTACAAAAAGTGCCAATGTGGACTCAGAGTATTTTTGCTTATAATCTTTTTAGTGACAAGCAGAATTTAGTGTGGATGCCTGTGCAAAATTTGCCAAGAATTAGACCAAAAAAACTAAAAAGCGTGGTTACAATTCACGATTTAGCTTTCAAAAAATATCCTCACATGTTTTTGCCACAAGATACTAAAAAACTTAATTTTCATACAGACTATGCAGTAAAAAATGCAACTCACTTGATAGCAGTTTCGTCTGCGACAAAAAAGGATTTGCTTAAATATTATCCAAAGCTAAAAGAAGAGAATATAAGTATCATCCATCATGGATTTAATGTAAAAGATTGGAGAATTGATAAAAATTTAGTGAAAAAACAAGAAATTCTTGATAAATTTAAAATAACAAAAAAATTTGTAGTGTACGTTGGAGCAGTACAACCTCGTAAAAACTTAGTTGTTTTAATTGAGGCTTTTGAAAAGTTAAAAAAGAAAAAATATGATTTGCAATTGGTTTGTGTAGGAGCTGACGCATGGAAAGCAGAGGAAACTCATGAGAGAACATCAAAATCTAAATATAGAGAAGATATGATTTTTACAGGAGGAGTTTCTTTCTTGGAATTAAAAGTTTTACTTTCAAGTGGAGAAGTTTTTGTACTTCCTTCAATTCATGAGGGTTTTGGGTTGCCAATTCTTGAGGCTTTTGCTTGTGAGACGCCAGTTATAGCGTCAAACAGTGGAAGTTTGCCAGAAGTTGTAGGTGGTGCTGGAGAGTTATTTAATCCAAAAAACAGCTCTGAATTAGAAGAAAAACTTGAAAAAATTTTAAATTTCCAAGAATTAAGAGAAAAATTAATAAAAATGGGAATTCAAAGACTTGAGAATTTTTCTTGGGATGAAAGTACAAAAAAAACAATAGCTGTGTTTGACAAAATATAAAAAATAGTGTATTATATGGGGGTAGTTATTTAAAAATTAAGGTTTTCCTTGAAAAAGGATTCAATGTAAAATATTTAAAATCATGAGGAGTTTAGAATGTATCCAGTTGGATTGGTAAAAAACAGTATAAAAGGTAGTATAGGAACATTGGCAATATTTGATTTAGGTGAGTGTATAGGACTTTGCAGATTCAAATTCAAAAAGCAGAAGAAAGAGGTTTTGTTGCTTAACCTCAAATTACGGATTTTTATAAATAAAGAGGTTGTGCTCGATAGTATTGCTGAGTGGCTATTAAATCAGGATGGTGTTGTTCTTCTTGAGCATCATCCAGATATTTAGATAGGCTATAAGAAATCTTTAAGAAAGGTTTCTTTTTTTATTTTTGACTTTTGAGTATTTGAATAATAC
>JALWEZ010000066.1 GCA_027039165.1 Candidatus Moraniibacteriota bacterium | reverse complement strand
GCGAGCATTGTAAATTACTAATCCATTTTAGCAAAATTTTTCTCTCTCAAGTATCATTTTGCACTAGAAACGGATACCCATTTCAGTATCATCTTGCATTGGACAAGACTTTTACTTGAATATTTTTGATATATCTGCTACAATAAACACATGCACAAGATATTATTAAAAATAGAACAAAAAAATATTAATTTGAGCTTATTGCAAGATAATAAGCTTATTTTAGAGAGAGATTGGGTAGATAATAACAATATACTTGAAATTTTTTTTGAAGAATTAGATAATATATTAAAATTAAATAATCTAATTATAGATGATATTTCTAAATTTGAATTAGAACTTAAAAATTCTTATGGATACACAACTACTAGAATTGCACAAACTCTTATAAATTCACTAAATTTTAAATATATGAATAGACCAAAAACCACACTTTTTATGCTTTCATCTGTAGATGGAAAAATTTCAACAGGAAACATTACTCAAAGAGATACTGATTTAGATTATAAGAGAATTTATGGAGTTTTAGAAGGTGTTAAGCAATACTATGAATTAGAACAAAAAACAGATCTGCATTCATTAAATACTGGAAAAGTTATGGCAAAAATTGGAGTTAATGAGAAATTTGGTGACATGAGTTTTATGAATTTTATAATTTTTGATAACACTCATCTCAAGAAATCAGGTGTAAAAAATTTAGCAAATAATCTAAAAAAATTGTATCTAGTAACATCTAACAAAAATCATCCAGCGTTTACTTGTACCAATAAAAATTTAGAAATAATTTATTATGAGAATAAAATAAATTTTACTGAACTATTTGAAAAGTTTAAGCAAGAATATGACATAGACAAAATCACAATTCAATCAGGAGGTACTATGAATTCTATATTTTTGCGTGAAAAATTAATTGATGAAATTTCAATTGTAATTGCACCAGCTTTAATTGGAGGTAAAGACACTCCAACGTTAATTGATGGAAAAACTCTTGAGACAGATGAGGATTTAAAGCATGTTAAAGCTCTAGAACTAATAAGTATTGATAAGCTAAAACATTCTTTTTTGCATCTTAAATATAAGGTTATAAACGAAACAAAAATTAGAAATAATAACTAAAAATCATGATTAAACCAAAACGACTAAAAAAAGGTGCGACAATTGGGATAATTTCACCTTCTTGGGGTGGTCCTAATGAATTTCCACATATATATTTAAAAGGGATTGAAGTTCTTAAAGATTTAGGGTTTAAAATAAAAGAATTTCCACATACCAAAAGTAACGCTGATTATCTATATAAAAATCCGAAACTTAGAGCTCAAGATGTGTGTGCTGCATTTTTGGATAAGGATGTTGATGCGATATTTGTAAGCATTGGAGGAGATGATTCTGTTCGAATATTGCCATATTTAGATGTAGAAATGATTTTAAATAATCCAAAAATTATAATGGGATATTCTGACACAACTACAATTCTTACTTATTTAAATCAAAAAGGTCTTGTAACTTTTTATGGTCCTACTGTTATGTCTGGATTTTCTCAGTTAAATAGTTTTGAAAAGGATTTCAAAAAACATATTGAAGATGTTTTACTAAACAATAATGATGAATATATTTACAAACCTTATAAAAATTATTCAGAAGGATATCCTGATTGGAACAAAATTGAATCAGTTGGGTTAGTTAATCCAAAAAAGAATAATTCTGCTTGGAAATGGTTACAAGGATCTGAAAAGTGTGAAGGAGAATTATTTGGTGGTTGCATTGAAGTACTTGAATTTATGAAAGCAACAGAGTTTTGGTGTGAGTCAAGTTTTTGGAAAAACAAAATTTTATTTTTTGAAACTTCAGAGGAAAAACCAAGTGTTGATCAAGTAAGTAGAATGCTTAGAAATTATGGAATGCAAGGAGTATTTGATAAAATATCTGCACTTATTTTTGGAAGAGCTCGAGATTATTCTACTATTGAGAAGAAACAACTCGATGATGCTATTTTAAACATTGTGGTAGGAGAGTTTGGTAACAATAAAATACCGATAATAACAGATATGGACTTTGGACACACCGATCCACAATGGATCTTACCTCTAGGCATAAAAGCTCAAATTGATTGCAAGAAAAAGGAATTTAAACTTGTAGAGAAGATTTACTAATAAATCAAAGTAGTCATAAAAGTTTATTTGTAGAATTTTTATAAAATTCGTGAAATTATTTTAAATATATGTTATAGTTTAATTATGAGAAGAGTGGCTAAGTAATTGAAAGTGCATGCTTGGAAAGTGTGTGAACAGAAATATTCCGCGGGTTCAAATCTTGTCCCTTCCGCAAATTTATTAAGTTAGTTTTATGAATAGAATATTCGTTTTTATAATTATATTAGGCTTTTGTGTTAGTTTTCAGAGTGTATTTGCAATTTCTAATAAAAGTGACGTTAATCAAGATGGGATAGTTAATTCTGTGGATGCAATGCTAACTCTTAGAAAATCTTTGGGTTTTGATATGTCTGCAACATCTTGGCAGAATTCTAGTGATACAGGGGATGTTAATTGTGATTCCAGTGTTACCTCTGCAGATTCTTTGCTTTTACTTAAGTATTCTTTGGGTTTAGATTTAAGTGGGACATCCTGGTGCGTTTCAGATGGTACTGGTGAAAATTTACTCACTAATACAACTACTTATTGGCCAGTAAGTAGCATTACTAAACCAAACTATCTAGGTCATTATATTGATCCTATTTTTGGTACAAAAGTTACAAGAATTGTAGGAAATCCAGGAGATCCAATTCCAAATATTTCAGGTGAGGTTTGGCCAAGTGATCAGTTAAGACATGGATACTCAAAGAGACAACCGTGGAATAGTGATGAAAGTATGATCTTTTTAGATAGAATGTCGCCAGAAGTTTGGTTAGATGGACAAACTTATCAAGTTTTATTCACAAGAAATAAGCCAGGTAGTAAGATTAGGTGGAGTAATACTGAGCCTAATTATATGTATTATATAAGTAGCGATAGTAAATTAGGTAAGTGGAATGTTGTAACTGACACTACTACTGAAATTTTGAATTTAAGTGGTTATAGTAGTGCTTCTTTTGGTAAGGGTGAGGGGAATTTTACTTGGGATGGTAAAGAGGTTGTTATAGTTGCTCAAAGAGATAGTGATTCGCATGAAGTGATTTTTGTGGTAAATGTTGAAAATGGCACAAAAGGACCAGATATAGATATGAGTAGTATAAGTAATGAAGTGAATAATTGCACAATTTCTCCATTTGGTAATTATATAGCAGCTTCAGTTGATAATTCTCATGGATCTGATAGATTTGTAGCATTGGATGCAAGCACTGGAAATGTTCTTTGGTCTGAAAATGAAAGAGGAGTTCCTAGTCATTTTGATGTACAAGTTGATCAAGATGGTGATGAAGTTGTTGCAGGTGTTGCAAAGACAAGTGTTACTAGAAATGGAGTTTCTACAAGTACTGGAATGATTGTAAAAAGAAAGTTGGCAAATGGTGAGATGTCTGTGATTTCAAATAAAAAATATGCTTCTCATACATCGGGACGTGGATTTAAAGAGCCAGGATGGGTTTTTGTTACATATCAAGACAGAAGTGGAAATTATACTCCATATGTAAATGAAGTAGTTAAAGTAAAATTAGATGGTAGTGAAATAAGAAGAGTTGCTAGTTTACATGCCATAAAATTTAATTACTATTCAGAATCTCACGCTGTGCCATCTCCTAGTGGTAGCAGAGTGATGTGGGCTAGTGATTGGGAAACTAACAACTATCCAGTTCAGTCATATGTAGCAGATTATAGATAATGAAAATGGTAGGGTTTTAGTGGTGAAAAGTATTTTGGAAACATTTTAATTTTTGATTAGCTCTAAGTTAAAGTCGTAATAGAAGTTAATTAAGTATGCATTATTTAAATAAATATAGTATTTTATGAATAAAATTAAATTTTTAGTGACAATATTTGTGGGGATTATAGTAATTGTAGGAGTATTTTTGATACAAAAATCAAATAACAAAAGTGTTTCTAAAACCACCTCTAAAACAGAAAAAATTTCAAAGTCAACTAAAGAAATAGAGAAAAAATCAGAGAAGAAGAAATCTTTTAAAAAAGAGTCTGATGAATGTACTCCTGCTATTGGAAGTAGTGCTGGTACCATTAAATATGGAGATAAAACTTATAACATTTTGGCAATAGGTACTCAACAGTGGTTTAGAGAAAATTTAAATATAGGCACAATGTCAAATCCGTCTAATGATGGAAAAATTCAAAAATGGTGCTATAAAGATAAGGAGATAAATTGTAAAACCTATGGAGCACTTTACGATAAAAATGAAGCTATGCAATACACCGATAAAGAAGGCGTACAAGGTATTTGTCCATCTGGTTGGCATATTCCAAGTGATAATGATTGGAAAACTCTTGAGTTAGCTCTCTGTATGACAAAAGATGATCTAGATGAACAAGGTTGGCGTGGTAGAAATCAAGGTACTCAAGTGAAAGAAGGAGGTAGAAGTGGTTTTAATGTTATTTTAGCAGGATTTCGTGCAGATAATGGGAAATATTATTATTTAGATTCTATGACTAGATTTTTATCTTCTACTCAAGAAAATGGTTATTTTTTTGGTCGTGATTTAAGTTTAAATAAAACTGGTATTTTTCGTGGAGTAAATGAAAGTATTTCTGGATATTCAGTGCGCTGTGTTAAAAATTAGACGAACTTTAAAATTTTAAGTAGGTTATAACTATAATAGTTCTTTTGATTTTCTAGATAAGTTTATGAAGTTGTGATATAGTGTTAAATATAGGAAGGGTGGCTGAGTGGTTGAAAGCGCACGCTTGGAAAGCGTGTGAACAGAAATGTTCCGCAGGTTCAAATCCTGTCCCTTCCGCTTTTTTGTGTTTTAAGGGAGTTTTTAGAAAAATGTAAAAATTGTACGTAAACTTGATTTAAACTAAGAATAGTTTGCACAAGAGTCTGGCGTTAAATACACTACCCTAACCAAGATTGAAAGTAGTATAATCAAAAAACAGTCCGTTATGGTTATGGCGCAAATCACCAAAGCATTGAGGATTTAATAACTTAAATTATGTTGAAAGTAAAAGATAAGCCAAAAATTGAGCGACCGCGGGAGAAATTGGAAAAATACGGTCCAAGCAAGTTAAAGGATTGGGAGCTTTTGGCGATTCTTTTGCGAACAGGGACGAAAGACTTGGATGTTGCAAAATTATCTCAGAAAATATTGCGAGATTTTAAAGATGAAAAAATTCTTGAAGCGAGTATTGAAGATTTGCAAAATATTCACGGACTTGGTTTAGCAAAAGCCTGTGAGATTGTTGCTTGTTTTGAGTTAGGAAAAAGAAAGTTAAAAGGTAAGAAAACAAATATTTTGTTAACGCCAAAAGATGTCTGGGAGGCGATGTCTGATATTCGTTCGAGTAAAAAAGAGCATTTTGTGGTTTTTTATCTTAATGCTCGCAATCAAGAGATTGAGAGAGAAATTATTTCTGTTGGCACGGTAAACACAAGTCTTGTGCATCCGCGAGAGGTTTTTGAAGGAGCAATAAAAAATAACGCAACTTCAATTATCCTTGCACATAATCATCCATCAGGAGATACAGAGCCATCGCAGGATGATATTGAAATCACCAAGAAACTTATCCATGCGGGGAAGATTTTGGACATTCGAGTGGTTGATCATGTGGTTGTGACTGGGGAGGAATTTTTAAGTATTATTTAATTATGTATTTATCAAAATTAAAAATTTGGAATTTTAGGAAGTTTGGCTCAAATTCAAATGATATTGAAAACAGACCAGCAGATTTTGAAATTGATTTTAATAGCGGGCTTAATGTTCTTGTTGGCGCAAACGATGCGGGTAAAACTGCTATTATAGATGCAATAAAAAGTGTTTTGGATACACACAGTGGTGAGTGGCGCTATCGGATTACGGAAGATGACTTTTATGGCAATTCTGAAAAATTAAAAATAGAGTGTCTTTTTGGGGGGATGACAGATAATGAAGCGAAGAATTTTATTGAGTGGTTAAACTTTGACGATGAAATTAGAGATGGTAATGGCACACAACTTAGAGTTTTTCTTATTTCCGACAAAAAAGGGAAATTTAATAAACCACATACTATAATAAAGGCAGGTTTTGATAGTGAAGGATACGACATGTCATATGAAGCACGAGAGTATCTGAAAACGGTTTATTTGAAACCACTTCGTGATGTTGAGAGTGAATTTGTACCGAGAAAAAATTCAAGAATATCTCAAATTTTAATGGGAGATAATGCTTTTAAAAAAGAACTACTTAAAGATAATGGCAAGAATCACAATTTAACAAAAGCATTTGCTGAATTTAATCAGGTTGTTGAGAAATATTTTAGAGGAGAAGAGAGTGAAATTGTTATTGATGGTGGAAGCCCACTGAATGTAGATGATAAGGGTGGTCGAATAGGTAAAAAAATAGATGAGAGACTTGAAAATTTCTTTACTAAAAGTGATGCAAAGGAGTCGAAATTCACAGTAACAAGGGAGACTTTGAAAGATTTACTTGAAAATATAGAATTAGGTTTTAAAGAAGGTAAAAAACATGGACTTGGCTCATTAAATAGACTTTTTATCGCCGCTGAATTATTGCATTTAAATAAGGATGATTGGACAGGTATTAGGCTTGGATTAATTGAAGAAATAGAGGCACACTTACATCCACAAGCTCAGTTAAAAGTTATAGAGTCATTACAAAAAGATGAAAATAAAGGTGTCCAATTAATATTGACTACACACAGCCCAAATTTAACCTCAAAAGTGAAGTTAAAGAATTTAATACTAATAAGCAAAATTCTTGGAGATAATAAATATGCAGCATTTCCGTTAACAAAAGAAAGGACAAGGTTGAAGGATGAGAATATTAAAAAACTTGAGAAGTTTTTAGATGTTACAAAGTCAAATTTGTTTTTTGCAAATGGAATTATTCTTGTGGAAGGGTGGGCAGAGGAGTTGATTATTCCAGAGCTAGCAAAACTTATCGGGTATGATTTGGTGGAATATGGTGTTTCTGTGATAAATGTTGCGGGTATTAATTTTGAGGAATATGCAAAAGTATTTCAAACCAATTATGACACTGCAATAGATATACCAGTAAGTATTTTAACTGACGATGATATTCATGATGACATGGGAACAGAAAAGAAAACTCATGAAGAAAAAAAACAAGAACAAGAATCCAAAAACAATAAAATAAAGGAATTGGAAGATCAAAGTGTGAAAGTGTGTGTGGGAGAGAATTGGACATTAGAGTGGGTTTTATATAATTCCGTATTTCAAGAGCATTTTAAAAAAGTTATCAGAGAAGTACATTCTGGCACTCCTAAGTTTCAAGATGATGATGGGGCTGACTTTAGCGAAAAATTAAAAGAAAAACTTAAAAACAAAAGCCTGGATAAAACAGAGATTGCTTATCGCTTTGCAGATTTATTAAGAGAAACTAATTATTGTCTTGAACACGGAAATTGTAGTTCGTGCATACCTATTGATAACATTAAAAATGACTCGAATCTAAAATACATTGTAGATGGTATTAAATACGCTTGCGGATATTTAAATGATGAAGAACATGAAGAACAATAAAATAGAGGCAATACAAAGGTTATGTGCGGTTCTAATCCAGCGCTCTAAAGAGATTTACATTACTGATGATGACATTGCTTATGCTGAACAAAAACTTGGCATGAATGGCAAGTTCATCATTGCTCCTGATGATGAGGAGTGGCAGAAAAAAGCTAAGCAGGAACGAATTGATTTTATAAAAAATCTTGAAACTATTGATGTTGATGCTGTACCAGGAAGCGGTAAAACAACTGCACTTCTAATGAAACTTGTCATTTTGGAAAGGAAATTACCACTTAGTGGCGGAAGAGGTATTTTGGTTATTTCACATACAAATAATGCAATCGATGAAATAAAAAATAAGTTACAATCTATCGTACCAAGGTTGTTTGAATATCCTAATTTTGTTGGAACTATACAATCTTTTGTCAATAGGTTTTTAGCTAAGCCATATTATATACAAGTTTTTGGAAGTAAGGTTGTTAGTATAGATTCTAGTAATTATATTAATGAAATTAAAAGGTTTATTGACAGTAAGATTCCATGGGTTTATACAAAAGACCTTTCTAAAGAGTATTCCAATATTATCTTGAGCTTAAAAGAGGCAAAACCAGCAATGTTTTACGATTTTAGATTTGGAGTAAAGGATACTGGAGTTGTGTTAGTAGATTCATTTAAAAAAAATAAAATACTTGAAATTACAAAAATTAAAGGTAAAGCGAAGAAATATAAAGATTATACAAGAAAAGAAAAAAAAGTGACTTATGATTGGTTTTTTAAATTTAAATCTAATATTTTGGAAAAAGGCGTATTACATTACGACGATGCATATTTTCTTGCCAATAGATATATATTAAAATACCCAATAATAAAAGAGTTAATACAGAAAAGATTTAAATATGTCTTTGTAGATGAAATGCAAGATATGGAAAAACACCAGCATGATTTATTGGAAGAATTATTTATTAATGCTAATGATGTCGTTTATCAACAAATAGGAGACACAAACCAATCGATATATGGCGGTTCAGTATCTGCAGAAAATACATGGAAGCCAAAAACTGACTCTTTGACCTTACAAGGAAGTTTTCGTCTTACTCCAGAAATTGCCAATATTGTTAAATATTTTGCAATTGATTTTCGAGAAATACAAGGATTGAGAGAAAGTTATAAGCCACAAGATGGCTCAAAATATCTTAAGCCTCATATTTTAGTTTATAAAACGGGAGAAGAAGAAAAGGTGTTGAAAAAATACGCAGAGTTAATTGAAGAATGTGGTCTTAATACTCTAGATGAATTTGATAAGTACAAGAAAAATAAAAAACAACCGTTTTATGCAATTGGCTGGGTTGGTAAAGACAGAAAGGAAGGCGAGGATTGGAAAGAGAATGTTAAAACTTTTTATCAATCATACAATCATTCTTCAGGGAAAGAAAACAAGCGACTAAATTCAGTAGCAGATTTTGTTACATCGATAGATAAAGAATCAAAAACGATGAAAAGTTTTGTGAGTACAGTTTTTAATATATTAGTTGTTGTATTAAGATTACAAGAGATAAAAAATATCAATACAAACAGACCCTATACCAAAACCCAATTACAAGAAGAATTATATGAAAATAAAACTCTGGATATTAAAGGTAGTGTTTTATCTTGGTCTCGTTTATCAGGTGCGGATAGAATGAAGAATATAAAAGAGTTTATTCTAAGCACGAGTTTTAAAGATGTATTTTTGCAAGAAAACGAAAATTGGAATGATAGTGTCAAAGATTTTCTTAATGAAAAGTCGTCATCGCCTGAAGAGCGTAAAGTTGATCAAGGTGAGGAAAATATTTTTAAAGCCCAAAATGATATTGAAATAAAAGTAGGCACAGTACATTCGGTAAAAGGGAGTACACACATGGCAACATTGTATATGGAAAGTTTTTATGGTAATGGAAAAAAACAGCATGAATTTGCGCGTCTAGAATCACAATTTAGAGGAGAAAAATTAAATACTGATGCAGTTCAAATTGTGGAGTCTGCTAAAATGGTTTATGTAGGATTTTCTCGCCCAACACACTTACTTTGTTTTGCTGTTAATGAAAATCGTTGTGATGGTGACACACAACAACTATTAGAAGATGACGGTTGGGAAATTATTAAATGTTAATTTATAAATAATATGACTAAACAATACACCACAAAACAATCAGCCTTAACCGAAGCCAAGAAAATTCTTGGTCGTTCTTTGCGTGATGTGATGCTTGATGATGGGGTGGATGTTAATGAGATTGAGAAAAAACTTTTGCAATATGGGCGAAGAAGAAAAGGTTTACTCGGTGAGTTGGTAGAAGAATTTGTTTTTGGCTTGGATGTAAACAATCGAGCAGAGGCAGATTTTATGCCAGTTGGTATTGAATTAAAAACAAATCCGATTAAAAACCACACAACAAAAACTTTTGTTTCAAAAGAACGACTTGTTTTCTCAATGATAAACTATGACGAAGTTGTAAACGAAACTTGGGAGACAAGTTCATTTTTAAAGAAAAATAAAATACTCCTGCTGATGTTTTATTTATGGCTCAAAGAGCAAGATATTTTAGATTATAAATTCAAGTTTGTGCATTTACTCGATTTAATCAATGACTTGTCTGATGAAGATGTATATCAAATACAAAAAGACTGGGAATATATTGTGGCAAAGATTAGGCGAGGAGAAGCTCATTTATTATCTGAAGGAGATACCTATTATCTCGGCGCTTGCACAAAGGCGGCAAATAGTCGTGTGGTGCGTGACCAGCCACGAAGTCGCATCAAAGCGAAACCACGAGCTTTTTCATTCAAACAACAATATTTAAACTTTCTAATTCAAAAACAGTTACTCGGCAAAAATGTAAACACCGAATCAATCTTCAAAAAGAAAAGACGACTAATAACAATTGAAGAAATTATTTATGAAAAATTGTCTCCGTTTATTGGAAAAACCGACACGGAGATTAAAAAGCTTGTCAAATGGAATATTGAAAAAGAGCCAAAAAATTGGAAACGACTTTTGGTGAACCGAATGCTTGGGGTTAAATTAAATAAAATTGAGGAATTAGAAAAAGCAAATGTTACTTTGAAAACGGTTGTGCTTGAACACACTGGAACATTACGGGAGTCAATATCATTTCCTGCCTTTGATTATAAAGACTTAGTAACACAAGTTTGGTATGACGAAGAAAATGAAGAAATGAGTGATTTTCATGCCCAACTGGAAACAAAAAGGTTTTTGTTTGTGGTTTTTCAGAAGATAAAAGACAGTGATGAAGTTATTTTTAAAAAGATAAAGTTTTGGAATTTCCCAATGAAAGATATTGCAGAAGCTGAAAGAGTGTGGAATAAGACAATAGATTGTATCAGTGAGGGACGATATGAAGATTTGCCGAAGATAAGTGAAAGTAGCGTGGCTCATGTGCGACCACATGGAAAAAATGCACAAGATACAGCAGAAACACCACAAGGAACTCAAGAAATGAAACGATGTTTTTGGCTAAATGCAAAATATATTCAAAAAGCATTAGAAGAATAAAATTTGATCGAATTTGATCAATCATGTATACTGTGATATAGTAATGTAGTTAAATATTGTAAGTTAGAAAGAAATGAAAAAAATAAAAGTTGTGGAATTATTTGCTGGAGTTGGAGGATTTCGTTTAGGACTAAGGAAAGCAAGTAACAAAAAAATAAAATATGAAACAGTTTGGAATAGTCAATGGGAACCAAGCACAAAAGTGCAACACGCATCCGAAATTTATATAAAAAGATTTGGACCAGAGGGGCACTCTTGTGAGGATATTAGAACAGTTGTTGATAATAAGTTTAACGAAATTCCAAAACATGATTTACTGGTTGGAGGTTTTCCTTGCCAAGATTATTCTGTAGCTCGTACAGCAAATCAAGCAAATGGTTTGGTTGGTAAAAAAGGGGTGCTTTGGTGGTCTATTTATGACATTTTAAAAAAGAGTGGTAAAAATGCACCGGACTTCTTGATGCTTGAAAATGTTGATCGGTTACTAAAATCTCCAACAAAACAAAGAGGGCGTGATTTTGCTGTTGTGCTATCATCACTAAATTCGCTTGGATATGCTGTCGAATGGCGTGTTATTAATGCTGCGGAGTATGGATTCCCACAAAGAAGACGACGAGTGTTTATTTTAGGGTATAAGAAAGAAACTAAACCATACAAAGAATTAAAGAAAAGTGAACCAAATAATTGGATAACAAAACTTGGTGTTATTACAAAAGGCTTTCCTGTTGAAAAAAATACCGATGAGTTAAACACGTTTACAGTTCATGAAGATACAACAGTTGTATCAAAAGAATTTTCTTCAAATAGTCCAAAAGTAAGCCCATTTGAAAATGCAGGTATTATGGTTGACGGAAAAGTCTACACAAGAAAAGTAAAGCCAAAATACAATGGAAAGCAAATTTTTTTAAAAGATATCCTGATAGATGACAAAAATATACCAGAAGAATTTTTTATAAAAGAAAGTGATTTAGAGAGGTGGAAATATCTAAAGGGAAGCAAAAAAGAAGAGAGAACAACAAAAGATGGTTTTAAATATTGGTATTCAGAGGGTGGAATGATTTTCCCTGACAATGTAAATGCTCCATCACGAACAATCGTAACCGGTGAAGGAGGATCTTCCCCATCTCGGTTTAAACATGTGATTAAAACAAAAAGTGGTCGTCTAAGGCGATTAACTCCAATTGAATTAGAAAGACTAAATATGTTCCCAGATAATCACACAGAAGGTGTGAGCGACACAAAAAGAGCGTTTTTGATGGGAAACGCACTTGTTGTTGGAGTCATTGAGAAGCTTGGGCAATCACTGAATAGATTTTTTTAGTTTGCATTTTGGAGATTTGAATGTATAATAGATGTATGAATATTTTAAGCACAATGATTTTGGTTAGTTTATTTCCACGCCGTTTTTAGGAGGTGGTTTTTGTGTTTTTGATATATTTCCACCTGACTTACTATAGAGTCGGGTTTTTTTATTAGATTAAATTAAGTTTATGAAACAAGAGACTGAGTACAAAAAAATTGCTTCACATGAAGCAAAAAAGGGAGAGTTTGATAAGTGTCTACTTCTTTATTCTGGAGGACTAGATACTTCTACTATGCTTAAATGGATTCAAGACGAATATAAATCAGAAGTAATTGCACTTACGATTGATATAGGGCAAAGTGCAGATGATTTAGACGCTATAAAGCAAAAAGCACTCAAACTTGGAGCAAGTGAGGCTATAGTTTATGATGCTAAAGATGAATTTGCAGATAAATTACTCTCAAAAGCTATCAAAGCAAATGCTGACTATCAAGGAGGATATGCGCTTTCTACTCCGCTTGGGAGGATTATAATTTCTCAAATAGCAGTAGAAATTGCCAAAAAATATAATTGCCAAGTAATAGCTCATGGTTGTACTGGAAAGGGAAATGATCAAGTGAGATTTGAGGGCTACATTACGACACTTAACCCAAAACTAAAAACCATAGCTCCAGTAAGAGAGTGGTCAATGGGTAGAGATGAACAAATTGAATATGCACAGAAAAATGGTATTTCAGTAATTCAAACAGCAAAAAGTCCTTATTCTTATGATGAAAATATGTGGGGAAATACTGGTGAAGGAGGAGAGATAGAAGATCCAAATTTGGTTGCGCCACTAGAAAATATCCTAAAATGGGCAAAAACTCCAAAAAAAGCCAAAAACGAAAGTGAGATAATTGAGTTAGAATTTAAAAAAGGAGTGCCAGTTGCACTAAATGGTAAAAAAATGAAACTTTCTCAGATAATTGCAAAATGTAATGAGGCAGGAGCAGAGCACGGTGTGGGAGTTTTTAATTTGATAGAAGATAGATTTGTAGGTCTTAAAGTGCGTGGGATATATGAAAATCCAGGAGCGCATATTTTAATCTCAGCTCACAAAAAACTTGAAATGCTTGTCTCAACTAGAGAAGAAAATGAGCTCAAAAGTTTTATAGATCAAAAATGGGCGTATCTGTGTTACAGTGCTAAATGGTTTGACCCTGTTATGAGACACATTTGTGCTTTTCAAGATTCTCAAAATCAAAAAGTAACTGGCAGTGTTAAAGTAGAACTATATAAAGGAAATTGTAATGTGGTCTCACTTAATTCTCCGCACTCGTTGTTTGATGAAAATTTGGCAACGTTTAACAAAAATGAGGGATTTAATCAAAATTCTTCAGCTGGATTTATAGAAATATGGAATTTATCTCAAAAAACAGCTTATAGTGCATTTGATTTCAAAGAATAATTAAAATAAATTTATGAACAAAAAGAAATTGTGGGAGCTTGATAATAAATTAGATCCAAGTGTTGAGAAATTTACAGTAGGGAGTGATTATTTGCTTGACGCAGAGCTTTTGATCTATGATATAAAAGCTAGTAAAGCTCATGCAAAGATGCTCAAAGAAAAAAACGTGCTTTCTGATGCAGATTACAAAAACGCACAAAAAGGATTAGATGAGATACTTGAACTCTGGAAAGAAGGAAAATTTGAGATTAGACAAGAGCAAGAAGATGGACACACTGCAATTGAGCAGTTTTTGACAGAAAAATACGGGGAAGTGGGCAAAAAAATTCATACAGGCAGAAGCAGAAATGATCAAGTGCTTGTGATGCTTAGACTTTATATGAAAAAAGAAGCAAAAAATATTTCCAAAAAGGTTTCTTTGCTTGCAGATGCGTTTAGTACTAAAGCAAAAGAAAATAAAAATGTGCAGATGCCAGGATATACTCACGCACAAAAAGCGATGCCTGCAAGTGTTAGTATGTGGCTTGGGAGTTTTTCTGATGCACTAAAAGATCAAAAAGTGTTTTTTGATGGGCTTTGTGAGTTATTGGATCAGTCTCCACTGGGCTCTGCTAGTGGTTTTGGGATTGCAAATTTTGATACAAATAGAGAGTTTACAAGCAAAGAAATGGGATTTAAAAAAGTTCAAAAAAATCCGATGTACTGCGCTATGTCTAGAGGTCAATTTGAAAATCAATTTTTGGGAACTTTTTCGCCTAGTGTTTTAATTTTTTCTAGGTTTGTAAATGATTTGTTGCTTTTTACTATGCAAGAATTTGATTTTTTTTCACTTCCAGCAAGTTTTACAACCGGTAGCTCTATAATGCCTCAAAAGAGAAATTATGATGTACTTGAAATTGCAAGAGGTAGGATAAATGCGTATTTTTCGGCTCAGAGTGAAATACAAAATTTGTGTAAGTGTCTTATATCTGGATACAATAGAGATACTCAACTTACCAAAGAGATTTTTGTAAAACAAGTGAAAAATTTGGATGAGATTGTAGATGTGCTGACTCTTGTAGTAAAAAATCTAAAAATTCAAGAAAAAAAGTTAAGCAGCGCAATGACTGATGATTTATTTGCTACAGAACAAGTGTATGATTTAGTTAGCAGTGGCAAGTCCTTTAGAACTGCATATTTAGAAATAAAAAAGGATTTAAATAAGTCTTAGATTTTCTAGATTGATTAATTGGATTGTGTAATTAAGAATCATTAAATGATATAGGTTTAGTATTATTTTTTAAAATGTTTAATTTTATGGTAAATAATAAATATTGTCCATGTTGTGGATATGATACTTTGGATGCATATAATAGATTTGAGTATTCAATTTGTCCGATTTGTTTTTGGGAAGATGATAAATTTCAATTTGATAAACCTGAATTAAGCAGTGGACCGAATAGAGTGTCGCTTGTGGAAGCACAACATAATTTTGAAAAATTTGGAGCATGTGAAAGGGATATGTGCAAAAACACAAGAAAACCTACAAATAAAGATTATAGAAATCCTAATTGGAAAATTATTAAATAGTTACAAAATAATGACTCAAAGGTTTGGGGAGTATGTATAACAATAAATAACACATATAAAATTATAGATATGAAAAATATAAAATTATTAGTATTCGCTTTAGCTATGGTAGGACTCTTGTTTTCTTGTAATAAAAAGGAAAGCCCGACTCAAAAAGGAGGGG
>JALWEZ010000065.1 GCA_027039165.1 Candidatus Moraniibacteriota bacterium | reverse complement strand
TTCTGAGCCAAAGTCAAAAACTTGTATATCAAGATCAGAAAAATAATAATTTCTAAAGTTTCTAGTTATCATAACATCACTTTCTTTTTTGTTTTTTTTAACATACAGAAATAGATTTCTGTAATTTGGTTGGTCTCCTTTGCTTGTTATATGATAAGTGTTGTCTTTTTTGAAAAAATAAGCATAATTTGGCAAAAAAATTATAAAAGCGAGTATTCCCAGAACAAAAACTTGTTTTTTCGAATTAAACTTGTGACTTAAAAATTCTATAAAGCCATAAATTCCAATTGACGTAATTATAAAACCAAAAGTTTGTGCGAAAAAAATGTATTGCTTGCCAACATTTCTGTTCCAAAGTAAAATAGCTGCAAACAAAATTGCAAAAAAATTAGCCCCAATCCAAAGATATTTATCTGACATTCTTTTTTTGTGTAGGATTATATAAAATCCAATAATTATAAACAGCGCACCAAAAAGAGGATGCCAATAATTTGATAGTATGTGTCCTATATAATTCCAATGATTACCAAAAAATTCTATTGTATTTTTGAAATAATCTTTTAAAAATATAGCACTAAAAATAATACTAAGAACAATTGCAATATTATAAACTAGATACTTATTGATAAAATTGTTATTTTTGAATTCTTTGAGCATTTTTGTGATAAAAAATACAAATACAACCATGAAGATATTTACAGTTAGTGGATGCAGATGAAAAGATAGCGCACCCAAAAGTATGGTGGGAATCAAGAAAATATAGTTAAAATTAAATATTTGAGCCAGTAACTTTTTAGATTTTTGTGTGCCAGTTTGTAAAAAATAATACAAACTAGTACTAAAGAGTAAAAAAATTGGCACAAACATGCTGTACATCCTTATTTTTCTATTGAGTTCAATAGCTTCTGGACTAAATGTAAATAAAAATGAAGTAAAAAAAGAAATCCAGTAATTTTTGGTAAAGATAAAAGTTGTAATGTATAAGATGATTACCGTAAAGACTCCCCATAAAACACTTACAAGTCTTATGTTTTTTTCTGTAGGTTCCAAAAAGTTATAAAGATAGGAAATTTGAGTTCTATAAATCCAAGCTCTCTCATCACTTGCTTTATTTTGACGCGCGCTTGGAGTAGAGTGATTAAAATCCCAAGCTTGCCAAGAACCTGTTTTGTGATGTCCGTATGTAGCATTTACGTCTAAAAATTCATCAGAAACAAAAGGAACTGTTCCTAAATTAAAAAATCTTAGAAAAAATGCAATGATCACGACAAAACAAAATAAAGCTATATTGGTTTTATTCATATAAAATTAGTTAATTTTAATTCATTACTTTAATATAAGTTTAACAAAAGCAATGTGATATGTCTACACAAAACCCAAACTTTATGCTACCTTTATATAGGTAAGATATATTTTATACAAAACAAAATGACCATTATTATAAATTTAGTACTTATACTTCTTGGGAGTTCGCTTGCAATAATGACTTCAAGATTTCAATTTTTTAGCATCCCTTACTTTCATACTTTTTTTAGTGTACTTTACATTTTTTTTATTTTTTGGGTTTTGTGGAGATCACATAAAAAAAATAAACACTATTTAAAA
>JALWEZ010000064.1 GCA_027039165.1 Candidatus Moraniibacteriota bacterium | reverse complement strand
ATCTTTGACAGCAGTGATGACGTCTCCCGTATGTTGAAAGAAATGGGTGCGACCAAAAAAGCTTTGGAATTGGCTATCCAAGACGTTCGTAAAGGTAGCCGTGTTACGTCTCAAAGCCAAGAAGACACTTATCAAGCATTGGAAAAATACGCTATCAACCTGACCAAACTCGCCCGCGAAGGCAAATTAGATCCGGTCATCGGTCGTGACCAAGAGATTCGTCGCGTGTTGCAAATTTTGTCACGCCGTACCAAAAACAATCCGATATTGGTCGGAGAGCCCGGAACCGGTAAAACCGCCATCGTGGAAGGATTAGCACACCGTATTGCCAAAGGTGACGTTCCCGACAACTTAAAAGACAAACAAATCTATTCGTTGGATATGGGAGCCTTGATGGCAGGTGCCAAATACAAAGGCGAATTTGAAGAACGCTTGAAATCTGTCGTTAACGAAGTCAAAAAATCCGAAGGCGACATCATCCTGTTCATCGACGAAATCCATACATTGGTAGGTGCCGGCGGTGGTCAAGGTGCTATGGATGCCGCCAATATCTTAAAACCGGCATTAGCCCGTGGCGAACTGCGAACCATAGGTGCCACCACTTTGGACGAGTACCAAAAACACTTTGAAAAAGACAAAGCACTCGAACGCCGTTTCCAAAAAGTTATGGTCGATGAGCCGGATATGGAATCTGCCATTTCCATCTTACGCGGTATCAAAGACAAATACGAACAACACCACAAAGTGCGTATCAAAGACGACGCTATTATCAATGCCGTTGAGTTGTCAACCCGCTATATATCGGACAGATTTTTACCCGATAAAGCCATCGATTTGATGGACGAAGCAGCCAGTAAATTGCGTATGGAAATCAATTCCAAACCCGAAGAACTCGACAAACTGGATAGAAAAATCATGCAATTGGAAATTGAGTTGGCAGCTATCAGACGTGAAAAAGATAAAAAGAAAATTGCAGAACTCGAAAAAGAGCTGGCCGGACTCAAAGAAGATCGCAATCAAATCTATACCAAGTGGAAAGAAGAAAAAGATTTGGTTGACAATATCCAAAATATCAAAAAGGAAATTGACCAAACCAAGTTTGAAGCCGAACAAGCCGAACGTGAAGGAAATTATGGCAAAGTAGCAGAAATCCGCTACGGCAAGCTCAAAGAATTGGAAGACCGATTGGCTAAAGCCCAACAAGAATTGAGCGAAAAACAAGCCAAATCTTCTTTGATTAAAGAAGAAGTCACCGGCGAAGACGTTGCGGAAGTCGTCGCAAAATGGACAGGTATTCCCGTTCAAAAAATGTTGCAAAGCGACCGTGAAAAACTCTTAAAACTCGAAGACGAATTACATACGCAAGTCGTAGGACAGGAAGATGCCATCAAAGCCGTTGCCGATGCGGTACGCCGTAGTCGCGCCGGATTGAAAGATCCGAACAAACCCATAGGTTCGTTCTTATTCTTGGGAACAACCGGTGTCGGTAAAACCGAGTTGGCAAAAGCGCTGGCTAACTACCTGTTTAACGACGAAAAAGCCATGACGCGTATCGACATGAGTGAATACCAAGAGAAACACGCGGTCAGTCGCTTGGTGGGTGCGCCTCCGG
>JALWEZ010000063.1 GCA_027039165.1 Candidatus Moraniibacteriota bacterium | reverse complement strand
GCGAAAAGGTTTTAGTGTAGTTGAATGGGGTGGAAGTGAGATACAATAAATAATTACATTAATTTATAAAATAAAATTTAAATCTATGAAAAATAAAAATAATGTTAATAATGCAGACAATCCAAAAGCTAAAACTAAAAAGAAAAAAGGTGTTTCTAGGAAGGTTATAATAATTTTACTAGTAGTGATAATAATTATTACTACAGGTATTGTATTTTTTAGTATATTAAGTACAAAACTCCTTAGTTTTAAAAATAAAAAAGATATACCTTTAATAACAAGATACACTTGTGATTTACAAGGAAAAATATGGTTTTTTGCTCCTCATAATAATAATGTTGAGTACAGTTGGAAATGTATTGATAAGCGTGAATTCCTTTATAAACCAGTAATATACCTCTATCCAACGCAGAAGCAAGATGTGGAGGTGAGGCTTGATTATAAAGGAGAGATTTTTGCAGATTATCCAGAATATGATGAGAAGTTAAAAGGTTGGAGGGTGCTTGCGTATCCTGATGGAAAGCTTATAAATTATCCAGATAGCAAAGAGTATAGTTATTTGTTTTGGGAAGGACGTCCTAGTGAGAAAATTGATTGGGATTTATCAAGTGGATTTATAGTAAGAGGAAAAGACACCAAGGAATTTCTACAAAAAACCCTCTCTCAAATGGGACTTACGCCAAAAGAATACAACGAATTTATAGTTTATTGGTTTCCTAAAATGCAAGGAAATGCGTATAATCTAATCCACTTTGCAGGCAAGGAGTATACAGATAATGCACTGCTTACCATCACACCAAAACCAGACTCAATGCTCAGAGTTTTTATGGTATTTAAACCACTTGAGAAACCAGTAGAGATTAAGGAGCAAAAACTAGAGCACTTTGAGCGAAAAGGCTTTAGCGTAATTGAATGGGGCGGAAGTGAGATAAAATAAGTAAATTTAAAAATATGTTATAATTTAAAGTGGTTTAATATTTTTAAAAAACTAATAATTTCTCATGCATTCAAAATTTAAATTTAAATCGTTTTTTCTATTACTCTTTGTTTTTCAGTTTACTTTTTCTCTAAACGCAATTGCACAAAACGAACCAAAGACATTACAAGGAGAGTTAAATGTTATTTACTCAGATAAATTTGATTCTAATACTGGAAAATTCGAAAAAGACAGTAAAGATGATTATATATTGAATACTGACAAAAAATATTTTCATTTGAATTTAAACGACTTTAAGAATTTGGAATATCTAGACAATTTAATTGGAAAAAATGTAGAAATAGTTGCAAGTAATGATTACAAAAACGAAAAAAATCTGATAAATGTTTTACAAATAAAGCCTTTAGCTAAAAACGATAATTCTCAAAATGCTTTTGCTAGTGATACTAATAAACCATGGTTAAATATATTGTGTAAATTTTCTGACATTTCCAGTGAGCCAGTTGATACTACTACTGCGCAAAATATGTTTAGAAACACATTTCCATTTATAGAGCATTATTGGAAACAAACAACTTTTGGGCGAATTGATATTTCTGGTACTCAGACAGTTGGTTGGTTTACACTCTCTCATCCTAGAAGTTATTATGTAAATGGCTCAGATGTGAATTTATCTGAATTAGCTACTGATTGTAGGACTTTGGCGGGGAGTAGTTTTGATCCAAATAAATATACTGGCACCAATTTGTATTTCAATGGAGATTTAGGAGGTCCAGCAAGAGGGGGGTATTTTGGTGGAGTTCGTACGACTTGGCTTCCGCCTTGGTCACATACTTATATAAGTGTTGTCGCTCATGAAATGGGACACACTTACGGACTTTTACACTCTAGCGGGATGTATGTATCAGAGTATGATAGTCCATGGGATGTAATGAGTAACACTTACACAAATGCAGGCTCTGTATCTCCTTATAAATATATACCTCAGCACACAATAGCTTTTCATAAATATAAATTAGGTGCAATTAAGTCAAAATACATTTGGTCAAATCTTGCTTATAATTCATCTAGCGGAGTAACTGTAAATTTAAATAGATTGGAAACTGAGCCTAGTGGACAAAATAGTTTTTTAATGCTTGATCTTTATTCCGTTGGGGGAGAGCATTATACAGTTGAAGCTAGAGATTTAATTGACTATGACGAAGGAATTCCAGCAAGCGCTGTCATTATACATAAAATAGAAGACAATAGAAGAGCTTATGTAATAGACCCAGATGGAAACTTAAATCCAGGGGATGCTTCTGCTCAGTGGACTCCAGGAGAAACTTATAAGAATAATGATGGGGATATTAAAATTGAAATTATAGAAAAAACTGCTACAGGATTTAATGTAAAAATCACAGCTCCTAGAACTATTCCAGTGCCAATTTACAGACTTTATAATAAACGAACTGGAGCACAACTCTATACTAGAGGTGAAGTGGATAAAAACAAAATTTTAAATAAATTTAGAGATTTTGAATTTACGGACGGCGCGCCAGCTTTTTATGCAAGTCTTACAGATGATGGAAATACTCCTATTTACAGACTTTATAATAAACGAACTGGAGCACAACTCTATACTAGAGGCGAAGCTGACAAAAATAAGATTTTAGCAAAATTTAGCGATTTCGAGTTTACAGATGGAGCACCTGTTTTTTATGCAAAAATTACTAAATTTTAATATATGTGTTATAATTAGATTAACTTTTAAATATTTGATTTTGAAATAAATATGAAACAAAATATAAAAAAAATAAGTTTGTTTGGGATTTTGGGTCTAATGTTGTCTTTGAGTGGTTGTGCAGTAGATATGAGTTTATCAAATAATACTATTGCGGAAAAAACTCCTACTGGAACAGAAATTGCTACAATTACCTCACTTGGTAGCGCGAATCCTGTTCTTCAATTTGTAAATGGTACAGGATCTGAAGATAACTCTAAATTTACTATTGATGGAGATAAACTTAAACTAGCATTTACTCCAAGTTATGATAATCCAACTGACTTAGGAGACATAGCAGGAAACAACACCTATGCTATAAGAATTAAAACAACAGGTTCAGAAACTTTGCAAAAAAACGATTATTCATCTGCGTTTAATAGTTATGGTGGATTTTATAATGCACCTTGCACTCCTAATTCGAAGGCTTTTGCTGGCATAACTTCAAGTGGAAGCGTATATTCTTGGGGAAATGCTACTTATGGAGGAGATGGAGAACCAACTGGCACAGGTTTTGTGGGAATATATTCAAATTCGGGTTCTTTCGTGGCTATAAAGGATGATGGTTCACTAAAAGGATGGGGGACTGCAAGTTTTGGAGGAGCGGGTACACCAACTGACTCAGGTTATACTAACGTTTATTCTACAAACAAAGCTTATACAGCTAGAAAATCTGATGGAAGTTTAGTATCCTGGGGTGATAGTGATTATGGTGGAACTGGAACACCTACTGCTAAAGATTTTGTGAAAGTATATTCAAATAGTAGAGCTTTTGCTGCTATAAATTTAAATAAGGAAATAACCTCTTGGGGTGACGCTGATGCTGGAGGAAGTGGAGCACCAAGCGGTTCTAACTTTGATGTAATTTTTTCTACAGAGAGAGCTTTTGCTGCTGTAGATTTTGATGGTAAGATAACTTCTTGGGGAGATAGTAGTTATGGAGGAAGTGGAGCACCAAGTGATTTATTTTCTACTATAAGTCTTAAACTCGTTTCTTCTGATAGAGCTTTTGCTGCTATAACAAAAGAAGGTGAAATAAGAGCATGGGGAGATAGTAGTTATGGAGGAAGTGGAGCACCAAGTGGCACAGATTTCTCTGAATTGTACGCTAATTCGTGTGGATTTACTGCACTAAAAAATGATGGTTCACTAGTTTCTTGGGGAAGTACTGATTGTATAGGAAGTGGAGCACCAAGTGGCACAGACTTTAAGAGTGTTTATGCAAACAAAAAAGCATTTGCTGCTCTTAAAAAGGATGGTTCTATCAAAATCTGGGGAAATCCTGCTTATGGTGGATCTACTGCTGTAGGAGGTACTTATACAAATATTTATACCACTGAAAAAGCTTTTACGGCTAGAGCGAGTGATGGCAGTGTAATTGCTTGGGGTGATAGTGGTTATGGAGGATTTGGTACTGCTCCTGCAGGTGAAAATTTTGGTGATATCTACTCTACACAAGCGGCGTTTGTTGGTAAGCACTCAGATGGAACTGTAGTTACTTGGGGTAATGCTAATTCTGGAGGCAACTATTCTGGTTCAGAAACATTTACTAAGATAAATTCAACGGATTATAGATTGGTTTTTGAAAAGAATTTTGTTATAAATGTAACTAGTAACAAAACACCGCTTTATAGACTTTACAACAAACGAACTGGAGCACAACTCTATACAAGAGGACAAGACGATAGAAACAAGATTCTATCAAAATTCCATGATTTCGAATTCACAGATGGGGTACCGGCTTTCTATGCTAACCTAACAGATGACGGTACTACTCCAATCTACAGACTTTACAATAAACGAACTGGAGCACAACTCTATACTAGAGGTGAAGTGGATAAAAACAAAATTTTAAATAAATTTAGAGATTTTGAATTTACAGACGGCGCGCCAGCTTTTTATGCAAGTCTTACAGATGATGGAAATACTCCTATTTACAGACTTTATAATAAACGAACTGGTATGCAACTCTATGCTAGAGGAGATGATGATAAAAACAAAGTTCTAAATAAATTCCATGACTTTGAATTTACAGACGGCGCGCCAGCTTTTTATGCAAGTCTAAGTGTAATCGCTACTTCAAATGCAGTTAATCCACCTAAATCTAAAAATTCCAAAGCACCGATTGTCTCAAAGTTTATTATAGAAGATAAGAAAGAATCTTTGCAAGCTTTCTATGATGATAAAAATAAGTTATATGTATACACTTATGGTTTAGAAAATGTTAAAGATATTTTGAAAAAATACCCAAATTTCAGAAAAGTGGATTTAGATTTAGATGATTTAAGTAAAAAAAATAA
>JALWEZ010000062.1 GCA_027039165.1 Candidatus Moraniibacteriota bacterium | reverse complement strand
GATATAAGCATGGAGCAGATATTGTAAAGGTGAGCTATACAGGAAGTGCTTCGTCATTTAAGAAAGTAGTTGATGGATGTGGTGTGCCAGTTGTAATAGCAGGAGGAGCTAAAGGCAGTGAAAAAAAACTTCTTGACTCTATAAAAGACGTGATAGAAATTGGAGGAGCAGGTACTTCTATAGGACGAAATATTTTCCAACACAAAGATCCAACAGAGATTACAAAAAAAATGAGAAAAATTATTCACACTAAATAAAAAATTATGAAAAAATATTGGTTTAAATTAAATAAATGGGATAAAAACTTAGCAACTCTTGCTATTGAATCGGGATTTGAGGCTTTACAAGTGCCAAAAGATGCAGTTAGTAAATTAAGAGAACTTGCAGTTGTAAAAATTATTTCTGATAGTGATGATGCAGATTTAACTCTAGGAAAAGATGTTGCAGAAGTTGAAATAACCAAAAATGCAGATGAAGAGAAAGTAATAGCTTATTCTGGGCAAATTCCAGTGATAATTTCAAATAAAGATTGGACTATAATTCCACTTGAAAACTTGGTTTCAAAAGTAAAAAATGTTATTCAAAAAGTTAAAAATTCGCAGGAAGCTGAATTTGCTCTTGGAGCACTTGAAATTGGAGCAGATGGGATACTGCTAGAGACTACTGATGTAAATGAGATAAAAAAAGTAGGAGAAATTATTAAAAAACAAAAAAACGAAAAGCTTAAAATGACTGAGGTTGAAATTGTAGAGACAAGACCGCTTGGTATGGGGGATAGAGTTGCGATTGATACGACTTCAATCCTTGCACCAGGACAAGGTGTGCTTGTAGGAAATTCTTCTCAAGCTATGTTTTTGGCTTATAATGAAAATGTAGAAAATCCGTATTGCGATCCTAGACCTTTTAGGGTAAACGCTGGAGCGGTGCATGCGTATATTCTAACTCCAAATGATAAAACTAAATATCTGAGTGAATTAAAAAGTGGTATGACAATTCTTGTAGTAGACAAAGATGGAAATACAGAAGAGGTAATTGTAGGAAGAGCAAAGATAGAAAAAAGGCCACTTATACTTGTAACTGCAAAAGCTGAGGATATTGAATTTTCTATGGTTATGCAAAATGCAGAAACTATAAGACTTACTAAACCAGATGGAAATTTTGTATCTATTGTTAAACTTAAAAAGGGAGATAAAGTACTAGCTTATGTACAAAAAGAAATATCTGGAAGACACTTTGGAGAGCGTATC
This sequence comes from Candidatus Moraniibacteriota bacterium, assembly GCA_027039165.1. Taxonomy (GTDB): domain Bacteria; phylum Patescibacteriota; class Minisyncoccia; order Moranbacterales; genus JALWEZ01. Next base: position 377 of record JALWEZ010000062.1, on the reverse strand, counting down.
TGTGAATCAATTTTGGAAAAATAATATGCAAAAAAAATACATAGTAAATAAATTTGGAGGAGCTATAATGAGCTCTAGAGAAACTTTAGAAAATGCAAAAAAACATTTGATTAGCCAATTAGATGAAGGATTTTTGCCTATCGTCGTAGTTTCTGCTTTTAGTGGTGTGACTGACGCACTTCAAGAAATATTTAAAGAAATAGAAAACCTAGAAAATCAAGATATTTCAAAAGATCTAGCAAAAAAGTTTGTGAGTAAAATCAGAAAAATAAATAATAACACACTATCCTCAATTGGTTTTGAAAAAAGTATTTTGAATCTTGCTCAAGAAGAAATAAATGAGATTTATAAAAATTTGGAAAAAGACATAAATGCCG
>JALWEZ010000061.1 GCA_027039165.1 Candidatus Moraniibacteriota bacterium | reverse complement strand
AAAATAAAAGTAATAAATTCTAAGGATTTAAACTAGCCCAAAACGCTGGCGCTCCATCTGTAAATTCAAAATCTTTGAATTTTGTTAAAATTTTATTTCTATCTACCTCACCTCTGGTATATAGCTGTGCTCCAGTTCGTCTATTATAAAGTCTAAACATGGGAGTAAGTTCAGGTTTTTGAGTAAGATTTGCCCAAAACGCTGGTTCTCCGTCTGTGAATTCAAAATCACTCCAAGTACTTAGTACTTTATTTTTATCTGCTTCGCCTCGAGTATAGAGCTGAACTCCAGTTCGTCGGTTATAGAGTCTAAAAATCGGAGTAAGTCCTTCTTTTTGGATAAGGTTTGCCCAAAACGCTGGTTCTCCATCTGTAAACTCAAATTCTGGGTATTTTTTAAGTATTTTATTTCTATCATCTATACCTATTGTATAGAGCTGCGCTCCAGTTTTTGTGTTATAAAGCCTATAAATTGGAGTTTTTTCTGTAGTTATTTCAGGAGTCCCTTTTGTAAAATTAATTGCATTAGAAACATTCAATCTTCTGGATGAAGAAACTTTTGATTTAAGAGATGATATGAAATCACCAGAAATTTTAATATCCTCTATGATTTTTTCTGGCGTAATGGTTGGTTTTTTGTTAAGTAAAAGCGCACAAGTTCCAGAAACTAAGGGAGTTGCAAATGAGGTTCCATTTCCATATATAAAGTTTCCCCTATACAATCCATACATATTCACGCCAGGTGCTGCTATATCTACACTATTAGTTCCATAATTAGAAAAACTTGCAATTTCATCGTATTGATTAGTAGCTGTTACACAAAGTAAATTATTAGAGTTATATGCACACGGAAAAAACTTATTATTTCCATCAATATAATCACCAACAGAATCACTCCCACCATTCCCAGCTGCAGCTACAAAAACACCATCGAAATTGTCAATAGCATCTTTTTCTATTTGAGAATAACCTCCACCACCAAAGCTTGCATTTATAATTTTTGCTCCATTGTTTTTTGCAAAATTAATAGCCTTAATTTCAGAAAAAACATCAAAATTAAACTTTATTGCCATTATTTTTATTTTATTAAATCTACTCATGCCAGTAATTCCACTTGCATTATTTGAAATTGCAGCTAATTGACTAGCAACAAAAGTTCCGTGACCATTGTAGGACTCTTGAGGATGATTTGTGTCCATCGGATTGTTATTATTATCCACATAATTCCAGCCATGCAGTGGGCAACCACTCGAAATTGGATTTCCTTTATCATTAAGACAGGTTCCAGTTGGATTCCACATATTCGCAGATAGATCGTTTTGTTCATAATCAACTCCAGAATCAATAACAGCTACTATCACATCAGATTCAGAAAACTCATTATCCCAAGCTGGAGGTGTGTGTATATCTGAATTTTTTTTACCACTTATCCCATTTATTTTTTGTCCAGTATTATTATGTGCCCATTGTTTAGAAAAATTAGTATCATTTGGTATAAACGAACCATTTCGTTTTTTATTTTCTTCTACTATGTTAATAGAATTTAATTTTTCTAGAATTTCTACTAAATCTTTTTTTGAAAATTTGTTTATAGTAATTTTTGCAATATTTAGATCTTTTATAATATC
>JALWEZ010000060.1 GCA_027039165.1 Candidatus Moraniibacteriota bacterium | reverse complement strand
ATTTAAATGTCGCCCTTACTAATAATCACGCCAAAAGGCAAATCAGACTATTTGTTGTGCAACGCAAAATTTCTGGTGGCAGCAGAAGTAATTTAGGCGCCCAAATCCAAGCCGTCAACATGAGCATCATCCAAACACTCAAACTCAGAAATAAGGATTTACCAACAAATCTCAAAGCATTATTAGAATTACCTAATCAAAAAAATGTAATAACTATCAATTGCTAGCAGATAAACGTGAATAGTTACTAGAGTTAAGGTTGATATTAGAAAATATTTTTGATATAATAAATTGTGTAATTAGTCAAGTAAACAAAAATATGAATATAGATAAATTTACAAACAAAGCACAGGCTATTATTTCTCGTGCTCAAGAATTAGCTCTTGCAAGAGGACATAGACAAATTTCTGCACTTCACTTGGGACTTGCACTTCTGGACTCTGGAGAATCAAATATAAAGATTTTACTAGAGGGTTTTGGTACAAGTATTGCTACACTTAGTTCTGCTTTTGAGACTGAACTAAGTAACATTGCTTCAAGTGGCGCTAGTCATTCTGGAGAAATGGTTTTGTCTCGTGATTTGGCTCAAGTACTAGAAAAAGCTGAAAAAGAAATGAAGGATATGGGAGATAAATTTGTCTCAACTGAGCATCTTTTACTAGGACTAATAGGTGCAAATACTCCAGTCCAAAATATATTTTCTGCTCACAACGTTTCTTTTGATGGAGTGAAAAATGCTATAAAAGGATTAAGAAAAGGAAAAACTATAGACTCAAAAGATGCGCTAGACACAGATGAAACGCTTAAAAAATACACAGAAAATATAACTCAAAAAGCTAGAGAAGACAAAATTGATCCAATAATTGGACGAGATGAAGAAGTGCGTCGTGTAATGCAGGTTCTTTCTCGCAGAAGCAAAAACAATCCAGTTTTAGTTGGTGAGCCTGGTACTGGAAAAACTGCAATAGTTGAGGGACTTGCTCAGAGAATTATAGCTGGGGATGTGCCAGAGACACTTAAAGACAAGGAACTTCTCTCTCTTGATATGGGAGCGCTGATTGCTGGAGCTAAGTTTCGTGGTGAATTTGAAGACAGACTAAAAGCAGTTCTTAAGGCTTTGGATGATGGAGCTGGTAGATATATACTTTTTATAGATGAATTGCATATGCTAATTGGTGCTGGCGGTGGAGGAGACGGAGCGATGGACGCTGCAAATTTGCTAAAACCTGCTCTTGCTAGAGGAGAAATTAAAACAATTGGTGCTACAACTCTCAAAGAATATCAAAAATATATAGAAAAAGACACAGCACTTGAGAGAAGATTTCAACCTGTCATAGTTAATGAACCCAGTACAGAAGACGCAATTGCAATCCTTCGTGGTATAAAAGACAAGTACGCAATTCATCATGGAGTTCAAATTACAGATGGAGCAGTAGTTGCTAGCGTAAATCTATCTCAGAGATATATAACTGATAGATTTTTACCAGACAAAGCTATTGATTTGTTAGATGAGGCAGCAAGTCAAATACGTATGGAAATAGATTCGATGCCAACAGAAATTGATGTGCTTGAGAGAAAAAAGAGGACTCTAGAAATTGAAAAAGCAGCTCTTAGCAAAGAAAAAGGAAAAGAAGCAGAAAAAAGACTGGAAAAAGTTGAGAAAAAACTTGCGGATTTGCAAGAAGAAATAAATACGCTTTCATCTCAGTGGAAAGCAGAGAAGGAAGCAATTTTTGCGGTAAGAGCTCACAAAAAAGAAATTGATAGATTAAAATCTGAAGCAGAGCAGTTAGAAAGGATGGTAGAACTTGAAAAAGTTGCTGAGATAAGATATGGAAAAATTCCAGAAGAAGAGAATAAATTAAAAGAAGCTCAAGAGAAACTTGCTAAACTTCAGAGTAAAAATCCAATTTTGAAAGAAGAAGTAACAGAAGAAGAAGTTGCAAAGGTTGTGTCAAAGTGGACTGGTGTTCCTGTTTCAAAAATGCTTGCAAGTGAAATGGAAAAGCTTACACGCTTAGAAGAAGATTTAGAAAAGAGAGTTGTAGGTCAAGAAGATGCGGTAAGCGCTGTAGCTAATGCAATAAGGCGTTCTCGTTCTGGAATTGCAGAAGAAAACAGACCAATCGCTTCATTTTTGTTTTTAGGTCCAACTGGAGTAGGGAAAACTGAGCTTGCAAAAGCACTAGCTGAGAATTTATTTGATAGTGAGAAAGCTCTTACAAGACTTGATATGAGTGAGTATATGGAATCTCATGCTGTAGCAAAGATGATAGGATCTCCTCCTGGATATGTAGGTCATGATGATGGGGGGCAACTTACAGAAATAGTTCGCAGGAAGCCATATAGCATACTTTTGTTTGATGAAATAGAAAAAGCTCATCCAGATGTGTTTAATATTTTCTTGCAAATACTAGATGATGGAAGACTTACAGATTCAAAGGGTAGAGTTGTGAATTTTACAAATACTGTAATAATTATGACTAGTAATGTAGGTTCTTCTCATATTGCACGTGTATTGGATGAATTAAATAAAGATGATTTGAGCGAAGAAGAACTAAGGAGGCTTGTGATGCAAGATGTGAAATCGACATTTAAGCCTGAGTTTATAAATAGAATTGATGACATTGTAATCTTTCATCCAGTATCAAAGAAAATGCTTACAACAATTGTGGATATTCAGCTAGAAAAAGTTACAAAGAGACTCAAGAAAAAGAATATAACTCTAAATGTAAGTACTGAAGCGAAAGAGTGTCTTGTTAAAAAAGGATATGATCCACTTTATGGAGCTAGACCACTAAAAAGAGTAATCCAAAAAGAAATTCTTGATCCAGTGGCAATGCAGATTATAAAAAATGGCACTAAAAAAGACATTGAAATTAAAGTAAATTGCTCAGATGACATTATAAAAATTGAGATTTGAAAATACAAAAATAAAAAAGATACTTACTAAAGTGTCTTTTTTTGATGAGTTGAAAAGTAAAAAGGATGAATATTAATTCATCCTAAGTTTATATATGCAATGTTTGTGTAGCATATAATAGTAATCCTAACAGAACTGATATAAATGTAGAGTATAAAAATACTTCTGTGTATATCAATTTATCTTTCATTATTAATGCAATTAAACTAGTTAGTGCAATAATAGATGAAATTGCTGAGATTGCATTTGCAATCCATCTCATACTAGGTATTAGCGCTGTTATAATAGCAACTAATATTATTACTGTTAATGATATCTTTTTCATCTTTACCTCCTTTGGTATTTTTAGATATCTCATGAAGCGACTTAAATATCTACTTTCCCCTATAAGTATGCTATAATTATATTGCATATTTGTCAATATCTTTATTTGTAATTGATAGTTATGATGTAAAGTTTCTATAAAGTTTATTTTTGTGTTACAATCTACTTATGAATATTGAACAAAAAAGAAATTTAGAAGCTAAATTATGGGAATGCGCAAATGCATTGCGTGGAACTATGACTTCTGACGAATATAAAAATTACTTACTTGGATTTATTTTTTATAAATATCTTTCAGAAAAACAAGAAGCTTTTGCAAATAAAAAATTAGAAAGAGAAAATAAAACTTTTGCAGACATCACAGAAAACAAAGTGTATTTGGAGGCTATGGAAAAAGCTTCACAAGATGCGCTTGGATATTTTTTGAAACCAATAGAATTATTTTCTTATCTTGTCAAAAAAGGAAATAATGAAATTAAAGGAGAAGAAAGTTTTATTTTAGAAGATGTCAAAAATGTTTTAAATAGCATTGAAAACACTTCAAAAGGGACAGAAAGTGAAGATGATTTTGCTGGGCTTTTTAGAGATATGGACTTTACTTCGTCAAAACTTGGAAAGTCAGAAAGTCAAAAAAATGAAGTGGTGGTAAGCGTGATGACGAGTTTAGAGGAGATTGATTTTAAGCTTGGAGATTCAAAAGCTGATGTATTGGGGGATGTTTATGAATATTTAATTGCACAGTTTGCCTCAGGAGCTGGAAAAAAAGGTGGAGAATTTTATACTCCGGCGCAAGTCTCAGCCTTACTATCTAAAATTGTTTCTTATGGAAAGAAAAGAATAAACTCAGTTTATGATCCAACTTGTGGTTCTGGTTCTTTGCTTCTTAAAATTGGAAAAGAAGTAGAAGTGACAGATTATTATGGGCAAGAAATAAATTCCACAACTCACAACTTAGCTCGTATGAATATGATTTTGCATAATATTCATTTTAATGATTTTGATATTCGTCAAGATGATACTTTAACAAATGATTTATTTTCAGATCTTAAAGCCGAGGCAATTGTTGCTAATCCTCCATTTTCTCTCAAATGGAAATCAGATTCTGATCCTCTTTTGGCAAATGATGACAGGTTTGTAGAATATGGAAAGCTCGCTCCCAAAAGTGCCGCAGACTATGCTTTTGTAACCCATATGCTTTATCACTTGGCTGATAATGGAACAATGGCTGTAGTTTTGCCTCACGGGGCATTATTTAGAGGTGGGGCAGAAGAAACAATTAGAAAATATATTATAGAAAAACAAAATTCTTTGGATGCTGTCATTGGTTTGCCATCAAATTTGTTTTATGGAACATCAATTCCTGCTACAGTTTTAGTTTTTAAGAAAAATAGAGAAAACACAGATATCTTATTCATTGACGCATCAAAAGAATTTGAAAAAGGAAAAAATCAAAATACTTTGACAGATGAAAATGTAGAGAAAATATTCAAAACTTACACAGAAAGAAAAGAAATTGAAAAATATTCTCATATTGCAACTTTAGAAGAAATAGCAGAAAATGATTTTAACTTAAATATTCCGAGATATGTAGATACTTTTGAAGAGGAAGAAGAAATAGACATCACAGAAGTTTCTAAGAAGTTGCAAAGTTTACAAAAAGATGAAAAAGAAATGCAAAATAATATTGCAGATTTTTGTGATGAATTAGGAATAGAAAAACCTTTTTAGCTAAAAACCTGTCTAAAAACCGTTAATATGCGTCTTTTTTAAATAAGATTAACG
>JALWEZ010000059.1 GCA_027039165.1 Candidatus Moraniibacteriota bacterium | reverse complement strand
TACGAAGAACAGTTTGAAAAATTAGCTGAAAAAAATATTGAAGATATAGAAGAAGATTTATTTTGGTATTTATGTAAAGATTTAGAAAATTATTTGGAAGATAAGGAAAATTGTGTGATTTTACTTGATACTTATGAGGTTTTGGGTAAAGTAAAATATATTGAACAAAATTTTGCAAATAATTTACCACAAAAAGTAATGCTACTGGTCTCAGGTAGAGAAAAATTAACTTGGACTGAAGATTGGGATGAATTTATAATTAATAAAAAAGTCAATGAATTATCTGAAAAAGATAGTAAAAGTTTTTTGTGTGGTTGTAGAATAAGAGATGAATTAGTAGATGTAATCACAAAATCTAGTAAAGGAGTTCCTTTTTATCTAAATCTAGCAGTAGATACTGTGAGGCAAGAGCCAGATATTAAAGCAAAAGATTTTGATATTGACCAAAGGGAACTTATTGAATTATTTTTTAGAAATTTAAATGAAAATCTAAAAGAAACTCTTAAGGCTTTGGCGCAAGGCAGGTTTTATAATAAAGAGATTTTTGAGTTACTTATAAAAAAATGTGGGACTTTTTATCCTGTTACAAAGTTTGATGAATTCAATCAATATTCGTTTATAACCAGAGATAATAAAAAACAGAGGTATTTCATACATGACCTCATGAGAGAAAGTATAATAAATACAACAAAGGGAGATATAAAACAACAAGCTCTCAGATACTTACTTGATTATTTCGAAGAGAAGTTTGTAGATAAGTCACAGCAAAAGTTAAAAAATGTAAGTGATGAAATATTAGAAGAATCTCTACATGAAGCATATTGGCTTAAAGGACAATTAACAACTATAGAAGAAACATCTAATTGGTTAAATAATTATTTTGAACTATTGCTTCGTGATGCAAAGTTTAATTTAATTGTAGGACTTTTAGAGGAAGACATAAAGATTTTAGAGAAAGAAAGTAGTAAAAAAACATTAGGAGTTTTAGTAACTAACTACAATAATATCGGTGTAGTTTGGCGCGTTAAAGGTAATTACGATAAGGCAATTGAATATTACGAAAGAGCACAGGAAATTTTCTTGAAAAATCCTAGTGAAAATCATTTAGCTATTGCTGTAAACTATAATAATTTTGGTTTGGTTTGGTACGCTAAAAGCGACTACGATAAAGCACTTGAAAACTATAAAAAAGCACTAGAGATTTTTCTTAAAACCCTAGGCGTAAATCATTCAAGTGTTGCTAAGAGTTACAACAATGTTGGTGAAGCTTGGCGTGCTAAGGGTAATTATAATAAAGCAATCAAATATTTCGAAAAAGCATTGGAAATTAAACTTAAACTTCTTAGTAAAAATCATCCTAGTCTTGCTATAAACTATGATAATATTGGAGGAGTTTATGTTTTTAAAGGTAACTATAATAAAGCACTGGAATACCACCAAAAAGCACTAGAAATCTTTCTTAAAACACTAAGTGAAAATCATCCAAGTACCGCCATAAGTTACAACAATATTGGTAAAGTTTTGCGCTATAAAGGCGACTATGACAAAGCGCTTGAGAATTATGAGAAAGCACTAGAGATTTTGCACAAAGTATTTCCAGATGGTCATCCGAATATTGATCTTATTGAAAATAATTTAAAGCAGGCTAAAGAAAAACTAAAATAGATTTCAAAGTTGCTTTTTGGGTTAGATGGTGTATACTTGTAGTAGTACAGTGATACATATTAATTTGTGGATTATGAAAAAAATAATACTAGCATCGGCTTCTCCTAGACGCAAAGAAATTTTGGCTAAAACTGGTTTGGAATTTGAAGTGGCAGAGAGTGGTTACAAAGAAGACATGAGTTTGGATTTAGAACCTAGAGAGCTTGCAAAGTTTCTCTCAAAAGGTAAAGTTCAAGCACTAGCAGATAAGTACAAAAATCACATAATAATCGGAGCAGATACTTTTGTAGTAGATGGAGATAAGTTACTAGGGAAAGCTAGTAGCAAACAAGAAATAGAGCAAATGCTTGAGAAGTTAAGCGCAAAGCAAGTGAGGGTCATTACTGGTCTGAGTGTACTAGACACTTCCAGTCAAAAAATTGTCTCTCGGGCAGTAGAGACTGTGCTCACTATGAAATCACTTAGCAAAACTCAAATTAGAAACTACGCTCATACATTGGAAGGAATTGGAAAAGCTGGAGGATTTGGAATTCAGGGAATTGGAGCTGCGCTTATAGAGAAAATTGAGGGAGATTTTTTTAATGTGATGGGACTTCCACTGAGTAAACTTGCAGATGTGCTAGTAGAGTTTGGTATAGAAATTATCTAAGACAATGAAAAAGTGTACAAAAATAAAAATTTGTGGAGTGACTAATTGTGCTGATGCTTGCTCTATAGCTAGAATTGGTGTGGATTATATAGGTGTTATCTATGATTTTCCGCTTGGCAAAAGAAGTATAACCAGAGAAAGACTTATAGAAATTAGTGAAGTATTAAAAAACCAAAAAACAAAACTTGTGGCAGTGTGCGTGGATAAATCAAAAGAAGAATTAAAAGATGTGCAACAATACACAGATATAATTCAGCTTCATGGTAGAGAATCGCCAGAGTTTGTGAGGGATTTAAAGAAAGATTTAGACACAAAAATTTGGAAAGCACTAAAGGTAAGTTCTCAGAGTGATTTGGATGATATTTTGAGATACAAGGGACTGGTAGATGAGATTTTGCTTGATGCAGGAGACAGCAGAGATAAACAAATGCAAAAAAACACTTCTCTAAACATAGAGCTCATAAAAAAAGCTCAAGAAATCACTAAAATGAACTTTGTCGTAGCTGGGAGAATTGGACTGGATAACGTAGAAGAAATTGACTCAGTGCTTAAGCCCCGTGTGCTTGATTTGAGTTCAAAAGTCGAGATAAATCCTAGGAAAAAAGATATTAAATTAATAAAAGAAATATTTAGAAAAATATGTCAAAATTAGAAAAAATTAAGTTAAATACCAAAGCAAAATATGAAAGGCTTAATCTTGAAATTGATTATATAGAGCTTGCAGATAAAATTGATAAGACTTTTGAGAATTGTTTTATCTTGGAGTCTTTGGGAGAGCTTAGTTATGAGTCAAGATACGTGATTATGGGTTTTGAGCCAGAATCTGTAGTGCATTCTCTACAAAAAGACGTCTTGATGATAGATGACAAAGAATATAAATGTAAAAATTCCTACGATGCACTTAGAAAAATAATGCCCAAAAATACAATTTCTAGGAACTATGCTGGAGGATTTGTGGGGTATTTGAGTCATGAAGCTATTAATTTATTTGAAGAAAGCCTTGATCTGCCTATTATGGAGGATTTTGGTTTGTTTAAATTTGGAGTTTATACTGATGGGATAATACTTGATAAGTACACTGGAGTTTTTACATATTTTTATTACAAAAAAAATAGAATTAAAGAAATAATTGAGCTTGTCAAAAAAGATATTTCAGACAAAAAAAATGAGCATCCAGTTGTCCAAAAAATTGGAGACACAATGAGCAAAGAAGAGCATGTGCTTGCAGTAGAAAAAATAAAACAGGAGATAAAAAAAGGGAATACTTTTCAGTGTGAACTGGGTTTTAAATCTCTCTACCAAATAACTGGAGATAAGTTTGAGATCTTTAAAGAGCTTAGAAATACAAATCCATCGCCATATATGTACTACATGAAATTTGGGGATAAAAAAATAATCGGAGCAAGTCCAGAGACACTGCTTAGAATTAGAGATTGTGAAATAGAAACCACGCCACTTGCCGGAACTACCAGTAGAGGAAAAACACAAGAAGAAGATAGAAAACTTGCTTCAGAAATGCTTTCAGACAAAAAAGAACTTGCAGAACACAATATGCTTGTTGATTTACACAGAAATGATATAGGAAGAGTTTCTAGATTTGGTTCTGTAAAAGTGCGCAAATTACACGACATTGCTAAGTTTTCTTTTGTCCAACATATGTCTTCCACTGTAGTGGGCTTGCTTGATTACAATAAAACTCAGTTTGATGCACTTGCTTCAATTTTGCCCGGAGGTGTGCTTACTGGCGCTCCAAAGATAGAATCTATAAAAATAATTCACAAAAATGAAGTAGTGCCAAGAGGTCCTTATGGTGGAGCTATTGGAATACTAGGGTTTAATGGGGACTGTACTATGGCGGCAGTTTTGAGATCATTGTATTTAGCACAAGATGGAGGATATTCTCAGACTTGCAGTGGAATAGTTTATGACTCTCAGCCAGAAAAAGAGTATTTAGAGGTAAAAAAGAAATTAGCAGGACTTGAAGCAACACTTAATAAATTTAGCTTATGAAAATATTAATAATAGACAATTACGATTCGTTTACTTATAATCTCTATCAATATGTAGGAGAAATCTTAGAAAAAAAGCAAGAAAAATTTCAAATAGATGTGTTTAAAAATGATGAAATATCTCTAGAAGAAATCAAAGAAAAAAAATATGACAAAATAATAATAAGTCCAGGACCAGGAAGACCAGAAAACAATAAATATTTTGGTGTGTGTAGGGAAGTGATAGAACAATTAGGTAAAACCACTCCAATTTTGGGCGTTTGTCTGGGAATGCAAGGAATTTCTCATGTTTTTGGTGCAAAAATAGATTTTGCAAAGGAACCAATGCACGGCAAAACCAGTCAAATACTTCATGAGGAAAAAGGGATTTTTCAGGGAATTCCGAAAAATGTAGATGTGATGAGGTATCATTCATTAGTTGTTGTTTCTAATGAAAAATTTAATAGCTTTATAAAAATAACTGCAACAGCTAGAGATACTGGTGAGATTATGGCAATTGAGCACAAAAAATTTCCCATTTATGGAGTACAATTTCATCCTGAGTCATTTGCAACTGAGGGAGGTCAAAAGATTATAAGTAACTTTTTGTTTTTGCAAAAAAGAAATCATATAAAAGAAACTACTCCAAAAAACGAAATTGAAAATAATATAAAAGAAAATTTGGCAAATATTATGAAAAAAAATAATCATAATAAAGAAGTGATAAGTCAAACAG
>JALWEZ010000058.1 GCA_027039165.1 Candidatus Moraniibacteriota bacterium | reverse complement strand
TACTATTATTATGTATCTTAATTTTTTGTTATAAATTTAGTCTTAATACCAAATTTATTACCAGCTAAACGACAAGCTTCTTTTGCTAATTCTTCGCTTATCCCATCGATTTCAAATATTATTTTACCTGGTCTAACTTTTGCTACATAATAATCAACCCCTCCTTTTCCTTTACCCATTGGAGTTTCATCTCCAGTCTTGGTCATCGGATGATCTGGAAAAACTCGTATCCAATATTTTCCAGTTCTTTGCATCTTTCTTGTAATTGTCCGTCTAGCTGACTCAATTTGTCTAGCTGTTATCAAACCTCCTTCTACAACTTTTAAACCATAGCTTCCAAATGCTACCGTAATGCCGCGAGTTGCAGCACTAGCATCCTCAGGATGTTTTCCCCTGAACATTTTTCTATGTTTTACTTTTCGTGGCATTAACATAATCTTTTTCTATAACTCCAATTAAACTTTACTCTTATTATCAAACTTTTCACCTTTATAAATCCACACTTTAACACCTATTGCTCCATATGTTGTCCTACCAACATCTCTTGCAAAATCTATATCTGCTCTCAAAGTATGTAATGGTATTCTACCAGTAGATAACCATTCCACTCTACTCATCTCTGCACCGTTCAATCTTCCAGAAACTTGTATTTTCATACCTTTTATAACTCTACTTTTTTCTACTTGTTCAAGTGTAGTTTTTAACACCCTCCTAAAAGGCATTCGTTTTTCTAATTGTTCAGCAACGTTCTGAGCAACTAGTGCTGCACTTTCTTCTGAACGACGAACTTCGCGCACATCTACTGTTACTACTGACTTTTTATTTATAGAAACATTACTCTTTATAAACTTAGTGACGTCCTCTATACCACTTCCACCTCTTCCTATTATAACACCAGGCTTCGCTGTCTTTATTATAACTTTAATATTGTGTGAACTTCTTTCTATTTCAACGTCAGCAATAGCTGCGTATCTATATTTTTTCATTACAATTCTACGTAATTGCACATCTTCTTGTAACTTTTGTACATAATCTTTCTCTGCATACCAGCGTGATCGCCAGTTTGTTGTGATTCCTAAACGGAAACTTTTTGGATTAACTTTTTGCCCCATAAATAGACTTTTATTTATTGAAAATTATTTTTTCTTACCTCCTATAAGCTCTTTTTGCCATTTTTCTAACTTTTCCCATTCTCCTTTGTGAGCCATTCTTGCTTGCTCTGGCCACGTAGTTGAATCATGATTTCCTCTAACACCTGATATTATTTCATCAATCTTAGATGTTTTTTGTTCGCTCAAATCTTTAAAAGTTTTTACTCCTGCTTTTATTAAAGTTTCAGATATTTTCGGACCAATTCCCTCTATTTTTGTAAAATCATCTTTTTTTAGTGATTTCTTAGAACTATTAATTTTATCTTCTCGCTTCTTTTCTATTACTACTTTTTTATTTTCTTCAGTAATCTCATTTTCTCTTAAAACCACTATTATTTTTGATGTTCGCTTCATGATTTTAGAAGCTCTTCCATAAGCCCTCGGCCTCCATCTTTTTAAAGTTGGTCCAGCAGAAACTAATATTTCATCGATTATTAACTTTTTTTCATTTAATTTAAAGTTATTAATAGCATTAGCTTTTGCGCTCAAAATTAATTTAGAGAAAGGAATTGAAGACTTGCGCAAATCAAACTCTAATATATTAAGTGCTTCTTCAACGCTCTTTCCTCTTAATCTCATCGCCACTAAATTCACTTTTCTAGGTGACGTTCTTAAATTATTTAATCGTGCTTTTACCTTTGTCATACAATATATTATTATCTAGATGCATCTATACCTTTTTGTATTTTTCCTCCGTGTCGCAAAAATTTCCTAGTTGGAGCAAATTCTCCTAATTTATGTCCAACCATTTCTTCTGTTGCAAGAACTTCAGTGAAACCTTTGCCATTATGAACATTGAATTTATATCCAATCATTTCTGGTACTATTGTGCAAGCTCTCGACCAAGTATTCACAACACCCACCTCTTCAGGCTTTTTGCCTTCAATTTTCTTTATAACACGTTCATCTATGTACGGTCCTTTTTTTATCGATCGACTCATGATTTTATCATTAGTTATTAAAAATCTTTTATTATACTTTCGCCTTGTTATGCGATCTCTTGTTTGTATTCAAGCTATTCCACTATAAATACATATAAGAGACCGCATATTGTTTATATTAACGTTTTTTAATGTGTCTTGTTTTTACAATAAAACGATTACTGGTTTTATTCTTTTTTCTTGTTTTTACGCCTAGAGCTGGACGTCCCCATGGTGTTTTTGGATATTTGAGACCGACACCTTTCTTTGCTTCACCACCTCCATGTGGATGATCTACTGGATTCATAGCACTACCACGAACAGCTGGCCTTTTTCCCATATGTCTAGACCTACCTGCTTTACCTATTTTTGTTGCACTATGTTCAAAATTACTAATCTTACCAATTGTTACATATGAATCAACATTTATAAGTCTAACTTCCCCTGAAGGCATTTTGACATGTGTGTATCCTGAATCCGTACCCATTACTGATGCTGCACTACCTGCACTTCTTACTATTTGACCACCTTTTCCAGGCTTCATTTCGATGTTAGAAATTTCAGTCCCCACAGGAACATTTTTTATCTTTGTTCTATTTCCTTCTTCTATTGGAGCATTTTCATCTGATAAGATTTTATCTCCAACTTTCATATTATGAGTAGCTAGAATATATCTTTTTTCACCATCAACATAGCTAACCAATGCTATTAAAGCACTACGATTAGGATCTCTCTCAATTTCAACTATTTTACCTTCTACTCCAAATTTATCTTGTTTAAAATCAATGATTCTATATAACCTCTTTACTCTACCACCCTTATGTCGAGTTGAAATTTTTCCATTACTTCTACCCGCTTTATAATTATTTTTTACAGTCAACGATTTTTCAGAAGTGCTTCTAGTAATTTGGTCAGGTTTTACTATAGACATATTCCTTCGTCCTGCTGTATTTCTTTTATATACTTTAATTGCCATAAATCTTATTTCAATACGTTATGCTGTTTCAAATAATGCAATTTTCTCTCCTTTTTTGAGAGTTACTATTGCTTTTTTACCCACACTTTGATAACCTTTATTATGTTTGATTGTTCTTCTTTTAGCTGGAATTTTAATTATATTAATCTTTTCCACATTAACTTCATATTCTTTTTCAATATCGTATTTAACATTACGCTTTGAAGCGTCTCTTTTTATTGAAAATGCGTATTTACCTTCTTTTGCAAGATTATGTGTTTTTTCTGTAGTAATTGGTGATATTAAAACATTACCTTTTGTACTATAATTCAAATTTGCATTTTCTGATTCTATAGAAGAATTTGTTTTTTTTACATCTTTAACGTTCTCCCTATCATCTTTTGCTTTTTTCTTAAAAATACCCATATATAAATTATTTAATAAATTGATTTTCTAAAGCTTTAATACCTTCTTGACTAATAACTACAACATCTGAGTTCAATATATCATACGTATTAAATTTTTCTATTTCACACGCATTTTTTTTCTCAATATTTCTAATTGCTTTATAGCTTTCTCTTTCTTCATTAGCTAATCCAACTAACGCTGAAGTGCTAATTTCGATATTATTAAACAAATTTGACATTTTCTTTGTTTTTATATCATCCAAAACCAAAGATTCTATTACAAAAATCTTTCCTAATCTAGCTTTTTCTGATAAAGCTGTAAGCATGGCCTTTCTTTTCATTTTTACATTAATATTTTTTGAAAAGTTTTTATCTTTTCTTGGCCCAAAAACTGTTCCACCACCTCTCCAAATTGGATTTCTTATAGAACCTGTTCTTGCGTTACCTGTGCCTTTTTGTTTCCAAGGCTTTCTCCCACCTCCACTTACTTCACTACGCCTTTTTGTATGTGCACTACCAATTCTACGATTAGCAGATTGAGAAACATATACCTGATGAAGTAAGTTATTATTACTCTCAAGTCCAAAAACAACTTCTGGTAAATCTATACTACCAGTTTTTTTCCCTTCTATGTTATAAAGATTAACTGTTGTCATATTTATAATTACTTATTTACTTTTTACCTCTACTATGCGACCAACTACTCCAGGAACTGAGCCTTTTACAGCTATTAAGTTATTATCATTGTCGACTAAAATAACCTCTAAAGAACTGATTGTTGCTCTTTTTCCACCATCTCTACCAGCCATTTTTTTACCCTTTATAACATGTTGTGGGTACGCAGAACCAATAGAACCTGGTGCACGCAAAGAATGTCTATGTCCATGACTTGCAGGACCTCCTTTAAAATTATGTCTTTTTACTACACCCTGAAAACCCTTTGCTTTTGTGTTTGCACTAACACTAACAATATCTCCTTTTTCAAAAATTGACGCTTCTATTTCATTTCCTTCTGAAAATTCCGAAATTTCATCAGAACGAAACTCTCTCAAAAAACTTTTTTTATTAGTTTTTGGAATACTCAAACAAATGGAATTACGTCCATCCTTTTCATTTGTGTATATATTTGTTATTTTATTTGGAACAATTTCTATTAAAGTGACATTTTGTGCTCCATCATCATTATAAATGGTTGTCATTCCAAGTTTTTTTCCTAATGCAAACTTCATTTCGGTAATGCTTATTTTGAATTAAATTTATCTAGTATTAAAAAACCACGCCCTTAGAGCATAGATTTTATTTAACTTTATCTAGTATATCAAAAGATAAAGTATTGTCAAGGCTTTTGATACTATATATTAAAAGTCTAAACAACTATAACCTGCTCTTTGAGTATCTGTCTACTATAGCACACAGACTACAAAAAAACAATTGTAACTTACATTTTTACCTCTATATCAATCCCATTCGGAAGATTTAAATCTGTCAAATCTTCTATGGTTTTCGGAGTAGGGTTTAAAATATCTATAAGTCTCTTGTGAGTACGCATCTCAAATTGCTCTCTAGAATCCTTATAAACAAAAGTCGATTTATTCACAGTAATTTTCCTGATGTTAGTTGGTAATGGAACAGGTCCAACAACTTCAGCTCCACTGCGAAGTGCAGTTTCAATAATCTGAGCACTAGACTTATCCAAAACCTTGTGATCATACCCTTTAACCTTGATCCTAACTCTAGTTTTTGCGTCTTCTTTTTTTGTCATCGCGAGTTATTTTAGTAATTATATCTCTTCTCTTGTCGAGAGAAGGAAAGGCTTTTATTAAGCCCTTCACTTCTGTTTACAAGTAATTATTTAATAATATTTGTAACAAATCCAGCTCCAACTGTACGTCCTCCTTCTCGAATAGCAAACTTCATACCTGACTCAAGCGCTACTTCAGCACCCAATTTAATTGTAATACTTACAGTATCTCCAGGCATAACCATTTCTGTTCCTTCTGGAAGGAAAACCTCTCCAGTTACATCAGTTGTTCTAATGAAGAATTGCGGTTTATATCCCTTGAAGAATGGAGTATGTCGCCCACCTTCATCTTTTGTAAGTACATAAACTTCTGCTTCAAATTCAGTATGTGGAGTTATAGATCCAGGCTTTGCTAAAACTTGCCCTCTTTCCACATCTTCTTTTTTTATTCCTCTCAACAAAACCCCAGCATTATCACCAGCTTCTCCATGTGCAAGATTTTTGTTAAACATCTCTATACCAGTAACTGTAGTTTTTTGAAGGTCTTTAAGTCCTACAATCTCTACTTCGTCACCTACATTTATTTGACCACGTTCGATACGTCCAGTTACTACTGTACCACGACCTTCAATCGAGAATATGTCTTCTATAGGCATTAAGAAATCTTTTTCAATATCTCTTTCTGGTTGCGGAATTTTTTGATCTAATGCTTCCACTAAGTCAAGAATTGGCTTTGCAGCTTCATCATCAACACTAGTAGTTTCAAGAGCTTTCAAAGCACTTCCTTTTATTATTGTTGCATTATCTCCATCAAAATCATATTTATTCAAAAGATCTCTAATTTCTTCTTCAACAAGTTCAACTAGTTCCAAATCATCAACCATGTCAACTTTATTTATAAACACAACAATTTCTGGTACACCAACCTGTTTAGCAAGTAGAATGTGTTCACGAGTTTGTGGCATAGGTCCATCTGTTGCAGAAACAACAAGTATAGCTCCGTCCATCTGTGCAGCACCCGTGATCATGTTTTTGATATAATCCGCATGTCCTGGACAATCAACGTGAGCATAATGACGAGCATCAGACTCGTATTCACAGTGAGCAGTTGCAATTGTAATTCCTCTCTCCTTTTCTTCTGGAGCGTTATCTATTGCATCTACCTCTTTTGGTTTTGCATAACCTTTATGAGCAAGAACGTGCAACAAAGCTGCCGTTGTTGTAGTCTTCCCATGGTCAACGTGACCAATTGTACCAACATTCACATGTGGTTTAGTTCGATCAAATTCTTTTTCTGCCATATTTTTTACATACGTAACATGCAATTATCCACACATGCAACGTAAATTACTATACTTATTAATTAAATTTAAGAAACCATAAAACCATTATATATGATTTACATTTCTTTTGCAAGCTCAACCATACTTCTAAACTCTTGAAGTATTATCTATAATTTATCATATTTAAATTTATTGTCAATACCCCATCAAATCTATAATTATACTTCCTCAAATCCAGTTTCTTTTCTTATTCTATTATTACTAGCTATAACTTCTTTTAGTAGTTTAGGATCATATCCCTCTTTTTCTACGGATTTTACCAAAGCCTTTGTGTCCTTTGGAAGACATTTTCCTTCATAGCCTCTTTTATCAGAGAAAACTCCAGTAAACATCCTACTAACTCTTGTATCTAGTAACCATCCTTCTCTAACATCAACCCATTCCCTATCAAAAGCCTTGCAAACCTCATGCATTTCATTTACAAATGTGACTTTTGTCGCTATAAACATATTCTCAGTATACTTTATAATTTCAGCAGTACGTGAATCAGTTTGATAAACTTTAATATGTGGTCCTACATACCGTATAAACATTTCAGCAAATCTTGCTGTTGCCTCTTTTGGTCCTCCAAGTATTTGAAAGTCATGATACATTGGATTAGTCGCATGTGGATAAAGCCAATACTGTACAAAATATCCTCCCTCACCCACAAATTCAGGACTAAACACTATATTCAAATCTTTATATTTCTTCTGTAACTTTTCTGTTGTTTTTGGACGGACTGTGGATTTTATTAAAACATTTTTTACCTTAAGCCATGAAAGAGTTTCTTCTACAATTGAAGTATCACATGAATATCCATCACTTGCAGTCGGAGTAGGAACTGATATTAAAACTAAATCGCAAGTATTAACTTCTTTTTTTGAAACAGTTTTTACATCTTTTACAAACGGATCGTAGATAATTGCATCTTTAAAAATTTGATGATAAGCCCTACCTACATATCCATAACCGATTATTGCTATTTTCATATATTTTATAATTTATTTACATTTTTTATTGAATAATTCATTCTATTTCGAATTTTATAATAATTTTTTATAATTATATCAGCCAGTAATCCAAAAATCAAGAATTGTACGCCTAGTATTATAATAAAAACACCCATAAGTGGCCAAATTCGCTCAGAAATTGAACCATTTAGTGCAAATTTCTCTATAAGCATCCAAAGTAGAATTAGTGAACCTACAAAAATAAAAACAAGCCCAGTTCCACCAAAAAAATGAATTGGACGAGATGAATACGAACGCCAAAACCAAATAAATACCATATCCACAAAACCCTTCAATCCCCTTTTCCAATTATATTTAGTTTTGCCATGAATTCTTGGATGATGAGAAACTTCCACTTCTCCTACTTTCCAACCATCAAATTCCAAAATTGCTGGTATAAATCTGTGCATCTCACCAAATAAATCAACTTCCTCCAATGCTTCTCTTTTGATTGCTTTTAGTGAGCAACCACTATCATGAATACTGTCTTTTAAAAGAATCTTTCTAAGTAGATTTGCAGTTCTTGAAAAAATTTTTTTCTCCAAAGAATCTTGTCTTTTTTTTCTCCAACCTGACACAATATCGTACCCTTCATCCATCTTATTCAAAATAAGCGGTATATCTGAGGGATCATTTTGTAAATCACCATCCATTGTTATAATAATATCACCATTCGAAGCTTTGAATCCTGCATCAAACGCTGCAGTTTGTCCAAAATTTTTTCTAAGTTCTATTAAAATCAAAGGGGATAATTTTTTTGCATTACGCACTGTATCATCTCTTGAGCCATCGTCCACAAAGATAATTTCATACTCTTGTTTAATTTCTTTGCACGCTGATACAATTTTTTCATGTAATTTGACCACATTATCTTCTTCATTGTACAAAGGAACCACCACAGAAATTTTCTTGCCCATACTTATTTAATAATATTAACTATTTCATTTTAAACGTAAATGACGAATAAATCAATATTGTGTTATAATGATAATATTATTAAGCACTAAAAAACTATTATGAAAGATTTAAACGCTAAAAATGAATCTAGAAAAAGATTTATAATAATTATTGTAATAACCTCTCTTATTTTTTTAATTATACTTTTTACTGCCAAAGCTAGATTTGCAAAAAATAATTTATCTATGTCAGCAAGTGGAATATCTGCAGATTATGCACTAGATACTAATACATACAATTCCTCTACCTCGGACAAATCAAAAAATATAGTCCCATCCACCGAAAGAGAAACTCTTCCTACACCAAAGCAATTAAAAGAAATTCCTTCTTCAAACAACCAAATTCAAGGCATTCAGGACATAAAAATAAGCAAAAGTAAGCGGTATGTTATAAAAAATGCTAATTTATATATAAAAGTTTTTTCTTTAGATGAATCTATAGATAGTATTTCTCAAATTGCTAAACTAAATGGAGGAGATATCATCTCTACAAATATAAATCCTCAAGCAAAATCGGGTTATGTTGAATTACAGGTTGATGTGAATAAGTTTCAAGAAGCTATCAATAAAATAAAAGACACCGCGTCCGTAGTAGAAAGTGAATCAATTTTTACATCAGATGCCACTACAGAAGTGATTGATTTGGAAGCTGCTTTAGTTAATAAAAGAGCTCAAGAAACTAGATTGAGAGAATTTTTTGAAAAAGCTAAAGATGTTAAGGATTTATTGGCAATTGAAAAAAATATAACAGTTGTTCGTGGTGAAATTGGAAGACTTGAAGCTAGACAAAAGTCACTTAAAAATCAAACTTCTTATAGTAAAATAAGTGTTACTTTACGAGAAGATGCCGAAATCTTACCTTCAAAAAATAATTGGAGACCACTTCAAGTGGCGAAAAATTCTTTTAATACTTTAATTAAAAAAATACAGAATATAATAAACTATACAATTAGTGTTTCAATAGCTTCTTTACCTATATTCATCTTATCTATTTTTGGATTATGGATTGCATATTCAATAATAAAAAAGATATTTAAAAAAATTACCAAAAATAGAAAAAATAGAGAGGAGAATATCACAGATATAGAATAATATATTATCTGAAATCTACAATAAATAATTTAAAAAATACTATGAAAATACTTGTAACTGGCGGAACTGGATACATTGGATCACATGTGGTGGTTGAACTTTTAAACGCTGGACATGAAGCTATTATAGTGGATAATCTATCAAATTCAAATGAAAATGTGCTAAACCGAATTTTCACTATTTCTAGGAAAAGTCCCAAATTTTATAAAGGTGATGTAAGAGATTCTAGTTTTTTGAATACTGTTTTTGCCAAAGAATCTGATATAGATGGAATAATTCATTTTGCAGCTTTTAAAGCAGTTGGAGAATCTGCACAAAAACCTCTAAAATACTATAATAATAATTTAAACGGTTTAGTTAATGTTCTTGAAATCTCCAAGAAATACAACATTACTAATTTTGTATTTTCTTCTTCTGCTACAGTTTATGGTGAACCAGAAAAAAATCCGATACCTGAATCAACCAATAGAAAACCTGCCACAAATCCTTATGGAAATACTAAAGCTATCGCTGAAGATGTTTTGAGAGATTTAGTTTTGAGTGGCGCTAATTTAAAAACTATTGCTCTTAGGTATTTTAATCCTATAGGAGCACATCCTTCTGGTTTAATTGGTGAATTACCTTTAGGAACTCCTAATAATTTAGTTCCTTTTATTACACAAACCGCCGCTGGAATTAGAGACGAGCTTTCTGTGTTTGGTGATGATTACCCAACAATTGATGGTACAGGAGTCAGAGACTACATTCATGTTATAGATTTAGCCAATGCTCACATAAAAACACTTGAGTTTCTAAAAGAACAAAAGAAACCATTATTTGATGTGTATAATGTAGGCACTGGAAAAGGTGCAAGCGTGATGCAACTTATAAAAACCTTTGAGAAAGTATCTGGACAAAAACTTCCATACAAAATAGTTCCTAGACGAGCTGGTGATATAGCTGAGTGTTTTGCAGATACAAAAAAAATAGAAAAAACTATGAATTGGAAAGCAGAGAAAACTATAGAAGAAGCTCTTAGAGATTCTTGGCGTTGGCAAAAAAATTGCATTAAAGATAACTAAACATAAAAAAACTAGACTTAAACTTGAGTCTAGTTATGTTTTTGTAAGGTATATTATAATAGTAATACTAAAAGTCCTACTATAATTAAAGCTCCGCCAAAAAAACCATAGATTCCTGTATTTTCATGTGCAGGATTTTTATAGGCTTTTTTTATTAACATTACCCCAATGTATGGGAGTAAAAGCACTAAAACAACTTTTATAAAACCTAGTAAATATTCCATTTGTTACTCCTTTTGGATTTTTTTACTTTACAATTTGCAACAAGCAAACCACTAAATACAAAAGTATCACCTCTTTATCTGCTTTTAATAAAAACAGATATTTTTTAACAACATGAAGCATAATATAACTACTTCATATATCATATATTAACCTATATCCTTTAAAAGTCAAGTTATCTAAAAGTAATTATTCACGTTTATCTAAGAAAATCCCAAAAACGCTTTAATTACGGTATTTTAAAATTTATAAAAAGTATTTGACATTTTTTTAAACTCTTTATTTAAAGCATTTTTTAAAATGTACTGGAAAAACCTAAATAGTTACATCTAAAAGCTTAAATTATTTTTGCCTCATTAAATCTGAACTTGTCTGTCTTATTCTATCCATTCTCAAATTTTTAACTTGTTCTTTTATCCCATCAGATAATTCCACACTTGGTTCAAATCCTAATTCTTTTTTAATTTTCGAAATATCAGCATGCTGATCTTTTATGTAAGTTTCTTTAACTGGATTTTCTATGTATTCAGTATCATTTTCTTTTCCAAAAGCTTTATATATTGCATCCGTTACTTCATTTAATGATGTAGATTTACCAGTTCCTATATTAAACACTTCTGCACCAAACTTTTTGTCTGACTCCATAGCAAGAGTTGCGCCTTGTATAACATCTCTAACATTCGTAAAATCACGAGTTTGAGTACCGTCCCCCCATATCTGAGGTCTACTTCCCCTAGCTACATCCCAAACAAATTGTGAAATAAGATTAGCATATTGACCTTTAGCTTCTTCGTTTGGACCGTAAATACTCATGAAACGAAATCCTATGATGTCCATTTCAGGATGAACCTTATTAAAACATCTACTAGCCGATTCATATAAATGTTTAGTTACAGCGTAATGATTTGGAGGAGTTACTCTTTGAGTTTCTACTAAAGGTAAAGGATTATTTGCATATAAAGATGACGTAGAAGCATATAAAACTTTTTTTACTCCATTTTTTGCACTCCAATCAAGTACTCTCATAAATGACTCTACAGAATTCACATATCCTTCCACTAAACCATCGCCGTTAAACATAGGTTGAGAAGAAGTTCCTGCTAAATTAAATACATAATCAACTGGACCCACTTTATTCAAAGTATCTTCATTTGCGACAGAACCTTCTATAAAAGTCACACCTTCCTCTAAATTTCTCTTATCTCCAAGAAGTAGATTATCAACAACTATAACTTCATAATTATCCTTGTGAAAATTTGCAAAATTTGAACCTATAAAACCTGCACCACCGCAAACTAATATTCTTTTTTTTGACATATGTTTATAATTATATTATTTATTATTTAAAGACTGAATTTTCTTTGAAATATCTCCTACCATTTGAGATTTATCTTTGTGACAAATCAAAATCGCATCTTCTGAATCTACTATAACTAAATCTTCCAATCCTACAGTTGTTATTAGTTTTTTAGAACCATATACTAATAAATTTTTACTATCAAAATCAATATGCCTCCCTCTAACTAAATGTTTATTTTCGTCACTAACCAACGTATCTTTTAAAGACGACCAACTTCCTACATCACTCCAACCAATATCGAGTGGCATCACAAAAACATTATTATCATTTTCAACTATAGCGTATTCAAAGTTTATATCATTCATTTTTGGATATTCTTTGGCTAAAATTTTTTCATAATTATCAGAATCTAATGATTTTTGAATTATTTCTATCATTTTAAAAATGTCTGGAATATATTTTTTAAATCTATTTTTCATACTTTTTGCATTAAATATATACATCCCAGCATTCCAAAAATAACTACCATCTTTTATATACTTATGAGCCGTCTCAATATCAGGTTTTTCTACAAACCTATCCACTTTAAAAATGTCATTCTTATTAAAGCTATCTGAAACCTTTTTTATATACCCATATCCAACCTCTGGATAAGTCGGGATTATACCAAACGTAAATATACTTTTTGGATTATTTATAATAAATTTTTCACCATCATTTACAGCATCTATAAATCTATCACTAGACTTTATTAAATGATCAGCTGGAAAAGTAGATACAATAGCTTCTGGCTCATGTGCAAGTATCACTGCAACTGTAAACGCTATACTACTAGCCGTACCTCTTGCTACAGGCTCAGAAATAATATTTTTTTCTGGAATCTCAAGTATTTCTCTTTTTATTTCAGCGACGTATTCTAAATTTGTGGATATGTAAATATCTTCTACTTCAAATTTTTTTCTAAGTCTTAAGTAAGTTTCTTGTAGCATTGTTTTGTCGGATGCTATAGCTTGAAATTGTTTAGGTTTATTTTTAACTGACACAGGCCACAACCTACTTCCAGTTCCACCTGCCATTATAACTGCTTTATTTATTTTTTTACTCATAATTCAAATTATATACTTAATAACTTTATTTAATTCTCTGCCATGGCACATCTATCATATAGCCATTTAATTTATTATTTTTAGCAAGTTTTGGAAATATATCCTTTTCTAACGATTCTTCTTCTGGTTTCACAAGTTCACATACTTCAGAATTTATTATATATATTCCCGCATTTATTATATAAGATACAGTTTTACTTTTCCCTGGCTTTTCTACATATTTGGTTATATTAGAACCCTTCAAAGTAACTTGACCATAATCTGAAGGATTTGCAACTGTAGTTAATCCCATAGTAACAAAAGCCTTAGAATTTTTATGCGCCAAAAACATTTCCTTTATGTCCACATCCTCCACTACAATATGACCATTAAACATTATAAATGTATCTTTAAGGAGATTTCTAGCTTGACGAATGGAACTAGCTGTACCATAATCACGTTCAAAATAAAGAACTCTTATATCATAAACTGAACCATCCCCCAAAAACTTTCGTACGTCACTACCAAACACTCCAACCGCAAGGATAACTTCTTCTACTCCTATTTTCTTAAGCTTTTCTATATGCCATTCAATTAAAGTCTTCTTTTTATATCTAGAAAGTAGTGGTGATGTCAACTCGGTATATCCTGAAACTTTTACACCACTACCACCGCCCAATATAACAGCAGTACGCACAAACGAATCACCAAATTTATCATTTAAAATTGATTCAATTGCATGAGATCTGTTTCGTATTTTATCACCATCTACAAGAGCGTCTACTTGCCTGAGTATATCTTTTTTGATTGTTATTGTAATTCTATCTCTTTTATTCATTTTATTTTAAAGTAAATCAATACATTCAAATTGTATCTCATTCATACAAATTGTCAACAAAAAGTATGATTAAGTATGACACATAAAACACTTATTGTAAATTTACTGAAATTGACTCCAAATCACATTGTGTTATAATTTTCATATAACAAATTTAAAATTTTAAAATGAAAAAAACTATAATATTATCCATGATGTTATTTTTAATATCATCTCCAGCATTTGCTTCTTCTACAAATAAATTAGCAAATTATGAAACAACCTTATTAAAGTCCAAAAATGAACCTATTTTAATAGCTAGACGAAGTGGTAGAAGTTTTAGAAGTCATACAACCAAACCGTCTACAAATACAAAAACTACATCAAATAAAACACAAAACAACTCTTCTAAAAAAGGTTTCTTTGGCGGATTACTTGGTGGTTTATTAGGAGGAGCTTTACTTGGTTCGTTATTTGGATCTGCTTTTGGTGGTGGCTTTGGAACAGTATTAATGGTTTTGATACTCATAGGAGTAGTATTTATAATATACAAAATACATAAATCCAAAAGAGAAGCCAAAATTGAACAATTAGTAAAAGAACGGATGGAAAAAGAAAAAGATTTTATTCATGTTAACCCAAAAGATTAAAAAGTAATTCATTTTTCAGAACTTGTTTAAAAACATAAAATTAAACCATATTTCAACAATATGGTTTAATTTATATACAAAATAACAAACAAAATTTATTTTCCAAGAAGTCTAAACATATGACTCTTATACTCTTCTACTCCTGGTTGATTAAACGGATTTACGCCCAGTGTATATGCGCTCACTGCACAAGCCTTTTCAAAAAAATAAATGAGCATACCTAAATAATATGCGTTATTTTTTGGAATTGAAATAGTTATTTGCGGAACACCTCCGTTGTCGTGAGCTATATAAACACCTTCTTGAGCGGTCAAATTCAGTTCTTTAAACGACTTGCCTGCAATGTAATTTAATTCATCATAGTTTTTGTTATCGTGCGGCACAGATATATCATTCTCCGAACTTTCTATCTTTAATTCTGTTTTGAATAATAGTCCCTTTTTCCCGTCTTGAATATACTGACCAAGTGAATGCAAATCTGTTGTAAAAGTCATAGATGATGGATATAAACCTTTACCATCTTTTCCTTCTGATTCTCCAAAAAGTTGTTTAAGCCACTCATTAAATTGTACAAAACTTGGCAAATAATTTGTAAAAACTTCTGTACTGTAACCTGCTCTGTAAAGCGCATTCCTAACTGCTACATACTTATAGAACGGATTATCTTCTAAACTACCTACAGAAAAATCATTCATAGCTTGTCTAGCTCCATCTAAAAGCTCTTCTATATCAACATCTGCCACAGCTATTGGCAAAAGCCCTACTGGAGTAAAAACACTATATCTACCTCCAATATCATCTGGTACCACAAATGTACTGAAACCCTCTTCATCTGCTAATTTCTTAAGAGCTCCTTTTTCCTTGTCTGTTGTTGCAATAATTCTTTTTTTAAGTTCCTTTTCTGAATATTTTTCAGATAATGCTTTTTTAATTATGCGAAAAGCCACTGCGGGTTCAAGTGTAGTTCCTGACTTTGATATTACATTCACATATACACTTTTATCTTCTATAATTTCTAGAATTTGTGTAATATAAGTCTCATCGAGACTAGTTCCTAAAAAATAAATTTTTGTACTACCTACCTCATTATGAAAAACTCCCCTTTGCGACTCTATAACGGCTCTGGCTCCCAAGTAAGATCCACCAATACCTATTACTAGTAAAATATCTGCATTTTCTTTTATCTCTGTTGCTGTATTTTTTATTTTTTGAACCTCCTCTTTTGAATATTCCTTAGGTAAATTCAACCATCCTAAATATTGATTTCCTTCTCCAGTAGCACTTTCTAATTTTTTTATAGATTCAAAAATTTCATCATGTATTTTTTTATCTAAAGCAACACAATTAGCACCTAAATTACATTCTATACTAT
>JALWEZ010000057.1 GCA_027039165.1 Candidatus Moraniibacteriota bacterium | reverse complement strand
TTCTGAATATGAGCGTTCTAAAAAGAGTATATTTCCACATCCTTTATATCATATACAATTTAATAAAAATGATTTTAAAGATATTCAAAAATTTGATTTTGGAAATATTACTCTTATTGATACGCCACGGTTATTTATATATCCAATGGAATTATTTTTAGTAATGATATAAGCAAAAAACCCAATAACCCTAAAATACTCCAAATAAAAATAATTATATTACTCAATATGAGCGCAATGATTATATTTTTGATGAGTTTTTTGTCTGCATAAAAATTTATTATAAAATACAGGGCTGATAATAAAATTATAGATAAAAATGTTTGACTTGGAACATTTAAAAAACCAAAAAAACTGTGATATTTATCAATTGAAAGAAATGTTCCTATCCCGGACACAAAAAGAAAACTTAAGACAAAGATGTCTATTCTATGTCTTTTTAATTCGAAGATGCCTTTTAAAAAAGACCTACATATAAACAATATTATAATAAAAAATACACAGATATAGAAAAAATAGAATTTTTGAAAAATTATGTTTTGTAATGTAATATTTGACACAAAAAAAACTGGAAAAACAAAAGCAAAAATTACTAAAAGTTTTTTTATCACTAAATCTATTACATTAGAAATTTTTTCTTTTTTTGACATATTTTAGGAATAAATTAAATAAGAGCTTTTGCGATAACTTTTAATATAACAAAAGATAAAATAACAAAAACTAATCCAACAACACTGCCAGTCAAGGCTTTTTTTGCAAATTCACTTCTACTTGAATCTCCAGTAGAAGTCATATAGAGAATTCCAGAAATTAAAATAAGTAAAACTGCCAATCCACCAACAAAACTCAAAAACATTTGTATAAAGTTCAAGATAATTTCACTTATCGATGGAGCATCTGTTATAACTCCCGCATGAGCAATGTTCATATTTGTTTAAATAAAAATTACTTACACACAAATTTCCAACTAGTGATTATACCTACTGGTTTTCCATCGTCATCTTTTGAAGCACGTTGTAAAATAAGTCCTTTTCCATCTTTTGATACACCTTCATTTTTTAGTGCCATAGCAAGCATTATAGTAGATATAGCAAGCCAAGCGACTAAAATTATAGTCGAACCCAAAAGTGCAGATTTTATAGCAGTTTTTGCCATACTAGTCATTGTTTGATTCCCTACTGAAACAATATATATTACACCAGCGATAGCAATCACTACAACAGCCGTTACAAAAATCCAACTTGTAAGTTTTGCTATAATTCTCTGAGCTAATACAAACAAATGACATATCGTGCATCTTTCTGGATGTTTTTTTGTGCCACAAGGAACCAAACCCTCATCCGGAACTGGATCTTCCGCACTAACTATTGAAGGAATAGAAATACTAAAAAACATAATGGCCATCAAAAACACAGAAGTAAAAATTTTGCTATTTAACATAAAATTCATCTCATTAAATTATTAATTCGTTGACTAGCTAGTCCTAGAGCTTCTTCAATTGAAGCTACCTCACCTGAATTATATTGTGTTATCATATTAGCTATAATTCTTTCTACCGCATCAGCATTTGGATGATACCAGTTTTTCGCTATTAAATTACCTAGGACAAATGGTTCCATAACGGGATCTTTTCTTTGTTCCTTAATTAAATCCAATCTAGCTGCTGGCTTTTTAGTGATATCTAAATATTCCTTCGTATAATCCATAGTTGGCATATACTTTCTTGCTACGCCAGTAGTTGCATCTGTCAAGATTATACCATTTTTACTTGGAAAAGTAAGTGCTTTGATAAATTGCCATGCTTCATGAATTCTTATTTTGTTTGTTAATTTTATTTTACTAGAACTATCAGATTGCGAAAGTTTCTTGTCCTTTGCTACAACAAACATCCAGTAATTCGCATAATTTGCCTTGTAAATTCTTTTATTTTTTGCATCAGTTTGTGGAAGAGGTGCAACTGCAAAATTTAACTTTTCATTTTTGTGTTTAATTGACTCTATTTGCCAAGAATAATTTATCATCATAGCAGTTTTACCTTCTGCAAATGCATCTAAAGAGTAGTGTTGCTCATCATTCCAAGTATATAATTTAGAATTAGTAACTCTACCAAATTGTGTATAGTACTGTAAAGCTCTTTCTGCTGGATTAACTGTTTTTCCAGCTAACTCAATCATATTATTAAAAGTAGCTATACCATTTCGCGACATTTCAGCTCCACCTTGCATCATAAGAACAGTTAATATATCAGCTGCTGAATTTATATTTTGCGCTGTTCCTAATGCAATTCCACTTTGAATTATTTGATTACTTTCATCGTCATATCTAGTTATCAATTTAACATCTTCACTAAGTTCTTCCCATGTAGTTGGTGGTGATATAATACCCATAGAATTAAATATGTCCTTATTATAATAAAGAGCTAGCGAATCAACGGACATTGGAACCGCATATATATCTGAACCATCTTTTGCATCATGAGACACTACTTCAACAAAATTTTCATCAAAAGCTTTTTCTGTTATTATCTGAGGTGAAACAGCTACAATTTTATCTTCAAATTCAGGAAGCCATGTATTTTTTATCATAAAAATATCTGGTCCTTTATCTGCCGCAAGTGCATTTATTAATTCCTTTTTATATTTATCTATTGTAAACTTTTTGTATTCTATATCTTCAATATGTGGATTTAATTTAGCATAATCATCAAATACTGCACTATAATCGCTAGAATTATCAAAAACACCCCATACTTCTAAATCCATAGTATACCTTCCTTTTGGCTTTTCTTTTTTTCCGAAAACAAACAAACCAGTTATCACAATAACGAGTATTACTCCGATAACAACAGCTATTTGAATGATTTTCTTTTGAGTCATAATTACAAATTAATATTTTACAATTTATCAATTTTTTATTTAGAGAACATTATAGCGTAATGATTATCATCCTCCAATAATTGCTTCTTTACAATAAAACCGACATCATTAGCTAAAGAAATGAGCTTTCCTTGTTCTAATCTATCAGAAACTTTTGGTCCAATTAAAGCGGTTTCTGTCCATCCAACAACAATTAATACACCATTATCCCTAAGTACTCTATAAGCCTCTTCTAAGATAATATCCTTTCTATCATTTTGTAATAATATTTTCCTCATTATAACAAAAGAAATAGACTTATCTTTCAGTTTACTACCTCCAATAGACTCTAAATTCACTCTACTTACCTTTATATTTGGAATATTATGAATATGTATTTGATTTGTAAGAGCTTCAAGAACTGACTCTTGAATATCCAGGGCATAGATAATCCCATTAGTTAATTCAGAAGCAGGAATAGTAAAAATTCCAGGGCCACATCCAAAATCTGCAACAGATTCATTTCCTTCTAATCCCGCGTCTATAAGTATCTTTTTGGGATTTAACACTTGTATTTCTTTATTCATTTTTATATTATATATTTAGTTATTTTTTAAAAAGTAGTGTGTCCATCAAAAAATGCATTGTTTCCATACTTGTAGCTATAAACAATTTATCACCTACCACCGAATAATCTATAGATTTATTGGTTCCATCTTTAAAGTTAAAAAATCTTATTCTATTTGAATCATACTCGCTATCTTCAAATACAACATCTGAACGCTTAGATATTTTCTCAATAAATAAAGGATACATAGAATTCACCAAATTAGCTTCATAACTATTCAAAGATTTTTTGAGCATTACTGAATTTAAGGATTTAGCGACAATACTAAACCTTGTCACTAAAGTAACTGGACTTCGATAAGCATATACAACAAAATCATCATCTATATTAGAAATTATTGACTCTGGTAAATTAATACTTATTACGCTACAAAAAGATCTGAATGAAAGTTTTTTATTATCTTTATCTACTACATTAAATCCTATCAAGTTTGAATTATTTTCTTTCTCTAAATTTTTATCAATTTCTTTTAGATTTTTTGAAAAATCTGAAACAGCAGTGGAAGTACTCTGAATTTTTATCTGATTTAACGAATTTGTTGAGTAAGTACTTGAATTTTTATTATCTTTTTCTTTTTCTGTAGTATAAGGATATAAAACTTCTTTCACCCATACATCAGCAGACATTTGTGATTTAGGTATAATTACCCATTGCCCTATATTTATAGGATCTTTATTTAAATATTTAGTATGGTTATTAATAAAGTTGTTATATCTATCTACATTTAATAACATGTTGTCTTCTGTATCATATGTTATCATTTCTACATCAGGAAAACTAGCAGCTGCTCTATCTGCAGCCGTATACATCATATAGTGCATTATTGTAGACTTAAAATTGTTACCGGGACCTACAAAACCTTCTATAGTGGATAATCCTCCATTAATAATAGATTCTCCATACTTACCGGTTACAATAGATCCAGTAGGGATATCTAATAATGCTCCTACATTAAACAATGGTTTCATAGACATATTTTTATTTATACCTAACTTCTGTAATACAGACATATTTTCTCCTTAATAAGTAATAGTTCAACAGAGTAGTAGCTATAAAAATGAATTATACCATATGAATAGACGATAGTTTGAACATATTAGACTAAAACAAAGGAAGAATTATGGCTAGTACTAAAATATTTCATATAGGTAAATGGGACGAATCTACAGGACTACATCATTATGCTACTACATGGCAGATACTAGATAACCTATCTACTAACCATGTGATACTACAAGAAAATCAATCTACTACACACTTGAATACATGGAATGTAAATTTAGCTATACCTACCAATAAAGTATATTACGTAAGAGCGTTGAGACATTTCAAAGATAGTAATGGTAATATAGTATCTAATAATGATTGGATAGGACCTGAACCTATTATTAATACAGCAGAGATAAGATTAGAACCATTGAAACCTATTATGTATATAGAACAACCTTATGTAAAAGATATCTATGTAGATATAAATGGTTTACATATAATATTAAACGAACCTGATACCAGTGTACCCCATTTATCTACGGATTGGATAATTAAACATAATGGAGAAAAATTTAAAAAAAACGGCTCCTATGTACAGATTTAAAG
>JALWEZ010000056.1 GCA_027039165.1 Candidatus Moraniibacteriota bacterium | reverse complement strand
AGTTACTGTAGTGATTATTGGATTACGAAATGTTTCCAGTAAACCAAAATATTTATTTAAAGATAAATTCAAAAAAGAAGTAAAAAATATAAACCCATACTTAATAGAAGCATCAAATATTGTAGTTTCAAAGAGAGAAAAACCATTAGCAAATTTTCCTAAAATGAATTTTGGAAATATGCCTGCTGATGGAGGTAATCTATTATTTTCTGAACAAGAAAAAAACGATTTTCTAAAAAAAGAACCCAAAGCAAAAAAATGGATTAAACCTATTCTATCTGCTCACGAATTTTTAAATGGAAACAATAGATTTTGTCTTTGGTTAGAAGGGGTTAGTGAAAAAGAATACAATAAACTTCCATTAGTGAAAGAAAGAGTAGATAAAAATGAAATTGTTCGCTTAAACTCTTCAAGACCACAATTAGCAAAAATACCACATCTTTTTGCTCAAATAACTCAACCAGAAGGCAAAAACTTTATTCTTATTCCTGCTCATTCATCTGAAAACAGAGACTATATTCCAATTGGTTTTTTTGATTCAAACTACAAAGCAACAAATTCAACTTTGATTATTGCAACCGATAACCCTTGGCTCTTTGCCGTAGTAACCTCACGTATGCATATGGTTTGGATAAGAGCAGTTGGTGGAAAATTAAAAACTGATTACAGATACTCAGCAAAATTATGCTACAATACCTTTCCTTTTCCAGACATTACTACCAAACAAAAGGAGAATTTAAATCAATATGTGTTTGATATTTTGGATGAGAGAGCCAAACACCCCGGCAAAACAATGGCCCAATTGTATAATCCGGATACAATGCCCGAAAGTTTGCTTAAGGCACATCAAGAATTAGACAAAGCCGTAGAGCAATGTTACAGATTGCAACCGTTTAAAAATGATACGGAACGATTGGAATATTTGTTTAAGTTATATGAAAAAATGACAAATAAAGATACGCTTTTTGCAAAACAAAAACGAACACGCAAGAAAAAACTAAAAAAATAAAATATGCCAGATTTAGTATATGTAACCTACGATCAAACAGGAAAAAGTAAAAGCACCAACGCATTAGGAATGCGTGAAATGCAAGAAAAAGCCTATGAAGGCAGAACGGCTCAATATCTGTTGTTAAAAGCACCACCGGCATCAGGAAAATCAAGAGCTTTAATGTTTATTGCTTTAGATAAACTTGCAAATCAAGGCATCAATAAAGTAATTGTTGCCGTGCCTGAAAAATCTATTGGTGCTTCATTTGGAAGAACAGAATTAAAAAAACACGGTTTTTTTGCTGATTGGGAACCAAACCCTAAGTATAATCTGTGCACACCGGGTAAAGAAAAAAGTAAAGTTTCAGCATTTTTAGAATTTTTAGATTATGATGAACAAATTTTAATTTGCACACACGCCACATTTCGCTTTGCTTTTGAAGCCATTGATCCTAAAAAATTAAATAATACATTAGTTGCCATTGATGAATTTCATCACGTATCAGCAGATGGCGATAATATTCTAGGACAAGTATTAAAAGATATTATGCATAAGTCAAATGCGCATATCTTAGCAATGACAGGTTCATATTTTCGTGGTGATAGTGTTCCAGTTTTGATGCCCGAAGATGAAGCAAAATTCACTAAGATTACCTATACTTA
>JALWEZ010000055.1 GCA_027039165.1 Candidatus Moraniibacteriota bacterium | reverse complement strand
TAACAGTTGGGATAACTCAACAAAACTTAAACAATTATTAGGATATGACTGGATACTTAAACAATGGAAAGAAGTTATTTAAAAAAATCATGCAATTGAGTACAGGTTATTTAAAAATGGTATAAGTACGATTTTAAATAAATTTTAACCAAAATTAAAACCCTAAGAAATTTTCTTAGGGTTTTGTAGACTAGAAATTATATACTGTCCCTATTGTTATATTTTCAAGTCTATTATCATTCAGAACAAAGAAACTCTGATAATCAGCGAATACTGCAATATTAGGCGTTATGTCTAAATTCATTCCACCACCTGCAGTATAAACTGTAGCATGAACTTCTGTGATTTTGTTTTTGACCTGTACTCTTCCTCCTCCCAAGAGTGCATATAAACTGAAATCTCTTGTAAACGAGATTTCAGGCTTTAAAAAAGCTACCGTTGTCCAATTTTTATTATCTACCACAAAACCTCTTGTTTCAATTCCGATATAATCGTTGAAATTATATCCAATGATACCACTAAAGCCAACTGAATTTCTTCTGGCAATCTTTTTATTACCACAATTCGTACAAATACTTTTGTAATTCATAGTAGCTATACCTAGTCCTGCATAAAAACCATTAGTCCCTGGTATGGGTTTTAGTGTTGGAATTGGCGTAGGTTTTAATGTTGGAATTATTGTAGGAGTTGGGGTTATTGTTAGCGTTGGTTTTGGTGTTGGGGTTGGAGTTGGAGTTACTACTTCCTCAAATACTTCTCTAGGTATTGGAATCGGCACTAAATCTTCAAAAGCCTCTTCATCCGCAACAATTACATCTTCTTCTTCAAAGACGGTTGGCACAATATCACCACCGCCATATAATAGAGCACTCACGCTCACAGCTGCTAAAATTAGTGAAATTGAATTTGTTTTTTTCACTTTTTTTCCTTTCCGTATATGTATTTTTATCACTTACGATAATTTGTAAGTGATGCGTTAGATACAAAAATATATCCAATACATCACTCACAAATCTAAATTTTAAAAAACTAAACTCTTACGAGATAATTACAGTATAACAACACATTAATATTTGTCAAATCAAATTTCTTCAAAAAATAAAATACCTATATTTACTATAGATATTTTACATTCTTTACTTTTCTTCTTCTTTACTTTCTTCCTCTGTTTCTTTATGTTTAACTTTTACTTTCCTTTTTTCTCCTTTTATAACGCCCTCTCTTACAAGTAAGTTATAAACACTGTCTGATGGCTGAGCTCCATTTTTCAAAAAAGTTTCTATCTCTTCTTTTTTGAGTGTAACTACTTTTAAATGCGGATCATAACTTCCCACAATTTTTATATGACGCCCTCCTGGAGCTTTAGATTTTTCTTGAACCACTATTCTGTATTGTACGTGATTTTTTCTACCAACACGATTAAAACGTATAACTAACATAAATAAACTATTTTAATGTAATAAAACTGCGCTACAAAAATCTTGCTTTCATAATTCTTGATTTTTGAGCTTTCTTTATGGATGTACGCCACAAAGATTACGAAACATGTATCTAAATAATACCAAATATACTTAAAAAGTCAAATTTAATTTCCGTAACTATTCAGGTTTTTCTAGTACGTTTTTAAAAACACTTTAAATAAAATGTTTCTAAAA
>JALWEZ010000054.1 GCA_027039165.1 Candidatus Moraniibacteriota bacterium | reverse complement strand
TCTGCAATACTATGAGTATCTTTTAATTTTATTTGTATCTTCATATTTATAGTATAACACAAAATATCCTATTTGAGGATAAGTTATTTAAAAATGGTATAAAAAATAATTTCTTTCACTAATCTTTTAAAAAAAATAAAGTGTTCACTACATGAACACTTTTTTAAATATGTATTTTTTTCTTTGGTAAAAAAATATACACCACCACTATAGCAACTAATATTTTACAAAACTCATAGACAAACTCTGCAATTATAAGCCTAAGATTTAACTGATCTATTATAAAATCTACAATTCCCGCTATTAATATAAATAATATTAAAATTATAAGTTTCACCGCTTTTTTCTCCTTACTTAAACTTTTACTTACGAATAATCATAAACATCATTACAGCACCAACTATTATATTAAATATCCCATAACAATATACTATGGCGGATAATTTGCCTAGGTTTGCATAACCTAAGATGTATTTAGACAACAGTCCAGCTACTACTGCAAACAATATTAAACTTATAGCTTTTTTCATTTCTTTCTCCTTTCAGCTCCATTCTAAATTTGATAAATAAATAAGATATCATGGGAACTAAATTTTGTTCTATTAAATAAAGAACTATTGCTAGTTTAACAAGTAATCTATTTATTGTCAAAAAAATATCTTAAAATTGTTTTCCAAATCTAGTGTCTCCAGAGTGAAATAGTCTTATATCATTAATTTTGTATTTCATCATAGCAAGCCTCTCTAGACCAAAGCCCCAAGCAAATCCAGTGTATTCGTCTCTTTTATAACCTCCCTCAACCAAAACATTTTGATGAACCATCCCTGCTCCGCCAATTTCTAGCCATCCAGTTTGCTGGCATGTGCTACATCCTTTGCCTCCACAATTAGTACATGATATATCAAATTCAAAACCAGGTTCCACAAAAGGAAAATAACTAGGTCTTACTCTTACACTGATATCTTTACCAAAAAAAGCACTAAAAAATGATTTAGCAACAGAGAGAAAATTTGCAACACTTACATTTTTACCCACAACCAAAGCTTCGAACTGATGAAAAGTGTGTTCATGAGAAGCATCTGTTGCCTCTTGGCGAAAAACTCTGCCTGGTACAATAATGCGAAAAGGCGGAGTATGAGTTTGCATATATCTAACTTGGCAATTTGTGGTGTGAGTTCTAAGAACTTGACCATTACCATCACCACTATCTGTTTTTATCCAAAAAGTGTCCTGCATATCGCGTGCTGGATGATTAGCTGGCATATTTGCCCCATCAAAATTAAAATACTCACTCTCTATCTCTGGTCCATCTGCTACTTCAAAACCAATTGCTGTAAATATATTTTCTATATCTTGTTGAACTATACTAAGTGGACTCAAAGAACCTTTTTTTATTTCATTTCCTGGAGCTGAGACATCTATCCATTCAGTTTCTGCATCAAAATTTTCTTCTAACAGTTCCTTCTTTTTGTCAATTTTTGAATGTATATTTTTTCTTGCATTATTTGCTAATGGTCCAATTTCTTTTTTTTCTTCTTGTGTCAAATTTTTTAGAGACTTAAGCAAATTACTCAATTCACTTTTTTTACCTAAATATTTTATGCGAATACCTTCAATATCCTCTAAAGTTTTAGAATTTTTAAGCAACTTTTCAACTTCATTTTCTATTTTTCTAATTTTTTCTTTCATAATGTCATTGATTTAAATTTATTTTTCTCAGAATTTTTTTACCAATTTTTAAAATTTTACTATTATCATTTGATGAAATTTTATAAGACACATCATTTATCTTTATCCCATCAATAGAAACTGCATTTTGCAAAATTTTTCTCCTTGCATCTCCTCTACTTTTTGCACCACCTAATTTTAGCATAACATCTAACAATTCTTCGTCAAGCTTCACAAAAATTTCTTCTACAAATTCTTCCAAATTTTCTTTGGTTATAAATTTATTTTTTAAATATCTAATTTCTTCTTCGACTTCATTTTTTCCATGATACAATTCTATTATACCTTGAGCTAAGAAAAGTTTTTGTTCTCTTTTGTCCTTAATATCTAATATTTCTTTTATTTTATCTATAGAAATCCTAGTGCAATGGATAAAATAATTCTCAATTTGTTCATCTGGTAAATTCATAATTTTTTCTCCCATTATTCTCTTAGAATCTGTGAGAGCAATGATATTTCCCCAGCTACTACTCATTTTTCTACCATCTGTTCCCATTATTAAATTTGTCATAACTATACCCTGTGGCTCTTGATTGTATCTTTCTTGTAATTTTCTACCAGCAAGTAAATTAAATCTTTGATCTGAGCCACCTAATTCAATATCGGATTTCAAAGCCACACTATCATAACCCTGCATCAGAGGATATAGTACTTCTCTCAAACTTACCCTTTTACCAGCATCTAATCTTTTTTTTATGTTTTCTCTAGAAATAAACTCATGCAAAGAAAATACATCAGCATGTTCCCCTATTTCTTTATAGCCTAATTTATCAAGCCAATCAGCATTATATGCAATTTCTAGATTTTTAATATCAAGAATTTTTGAAGCTTGATTAACATAAGTTTTCATATTTTGCTCTATGTCCTTATGTGTAAGCATAGGTCTTTCTGCATTTTTATCAGAAGTATCCCCTATTACTCCAGTAGCATTTCCTACTAACAAAATCACCTTGTGTCCAAGTTCTTGAAAATCACGTAATTTAAGAAGTGGTACTGCTCGTCCTAAATGTAGATTTGGACTAGTTGGATCTATACCAAATTTAATTCTTAATTTTTCTCCACTTAATAACCTTTCTTTAATTCTATCTCTACCAATAACATCCGATACGCCTCTACTTAGTAACTCATCAATTTTAGTTTCATCTACTACAACTTCCATATTTTAAAATAATATATAAATTAAATTCTAACAACCACAAATCTCATTTGCTTCTTTTATTATTTGTTTTAATTTCTTACCCTTTAGTCCAATTTTTTCTAATACGTCTTTTTTTGTTTCTACTTCTCTACAAACAACAAGTCCATTATTTATAATATACCTTTTTTGCTTTTTGGTTAGAGATACTATAGCAGTTACTGGATGCAAACCTGTTTCTTCTATCAAATCTACAAGTCCACTACCACTGGGATATCTCCATGAAATAAGACCCATACCGATACATTTTGCATAATTTTTAGCATCTGAAGTAAATTTTGTATTGGTTACAATCCACACTTTATGTAAGTGTTTGTTGTCACCCTCCACCTGTCTCCACTTAGCTAGAATATCCTCATATCTAGATTTCATATACAAAACTGTTTGTATACTGCTTTTAAAACCTGTTTTATTGTGAAATTTACATTCAAATATGTAATGTTTTTTATCTTTAAAACCTAACACGTCGATTTCATGAGTGATACATTTTCCCTGTAATATTTGATTTGTTTTTACAGAGTAACCTTTTTCTTTAAGAAGTCTTGCTATAAATTGTTCAAAAGGATACCCACTTGGTCCAAGTTGAGTAATAGCTCTTCTTAAATTATATTTAGCTGCGTAAACAATTTTTCTATCCTTTAGCTTTCTCAAAATTGTATAATGCAAATCATCCGTTGATTTTATGTTTGGCATTCTTACAATATCTTCCACTATTTCTCTTGCTGTTTTTTCATCAATTTGAGCTCTATGCAAAGATTCTAATAATTTTTGTTTTGAAAATTTTTGTTTCTCACCAGCAGATTTTATGATTTCCCTTGGTATCATGTTAGTTTAACGAATTGATTCTTTTATAAATTCATGCACTTCTTGTGCTGTATCAAATAAATGGAATAAATCTAAATCTTTTTCTGATATTGAGCCATTTTTTTCATAAAAAGATGTTTTTATCCAGTCAACAAGCGGGCTCCAAAATTCTTTGTTTACTAGTATGATAGGAGTTGGTGAAGTTTTTCCAGTTTGAACAAGTGTAAGCATCTGAAAAAGCTCATCCATAGTACCAAAACCACCTGGAAAAGCGATGTAGACTTGAGAAGCAAACGATAGAATAACTTTTCTTGTAAAGAAATAGTCAAATGATTCAGATTCTGTTATATATTCATTTTTTCTTTCCGCAGTTTTGTAATTTTTTGGAAGATTAATATTTATTCCGATACTTCTCCCCTTAGCTTCATACGCTCCTTTATTCGCTGCTTCCATAATACCAGGACCTCCACCTGTAAATACAGCAAAACCATCACTAGCTAATAAATAAGCAAGTTTTGTAGCTTCTTCATAAACTTCAGGTGCAAATCCATTCCTTGCGCTACCAAAAATTGTTACGGCTTTGTTGTAACGTCTCAAGAAATCATGACCCTTTACAAATTCTGATTGAATCTTTAAAATTCTCCATGAAAGTTCATCTTGGCAAACATTTTTTCTATCAATTCCTTTGAATATTTCTCTTTCTCTATCTATCGACACTTCATTTTCTTTCCCTTTTATAGAAATCAACAACTTTTTTACTTCTTCATTCATAATATAAACTTATCTAAATAACACAAAACGCACATAGACATATTATAACATTTCTTTTACTGCTTGCAAAATAGCATTTGAATCTAATCCTTCAAATTCTAGAAGTTCCTCTGGAGAGCCACTTGAAGGCACTTTTGAAACACATAGATGTTTAATAGAAACGCAAGCATCAAAAAGTAATGACTTCACAGCTTCTCCTAAACCACCCTGTTCATAATGATCTTCAACTACAATTATTTTTTTTGTAATACCTAGCGCATTTAAAATTATTTTTTTATCAATTGGTTTTATGGAATACATATCAATCACACGAATATTCACATCTTCATTTTTTAAAATATGTGCCGTTTTTAGAGCTTCATGAACCGTTACTCCATGAGCAAAAATTACAACTTTATCATCCTCACTTTTGAGTAGTGTTTTACTACCACCTATTGGAAATTCTTCTGAAGAACTATATATAACAGGCAAACTTTTCCTAAGAAATATTAAATAAGAAATACCTTTTTGATTATTAAGATCTCTCGTAATAATTCTAGTTGAATTAGTGTCTGCTGGAGCAAGTACAACACTATCCAAAACATCTCTAAAAAGAGCAATGTCTCCAAGTCCCA
>JALWEZ010000053.1 GCA_027039165.1 Candidatus Moraniibacteriota bacterium | reverse complement strand
CTTTTATATATTTACTAGGACATTTAACACATTTCTATTTATTCAAGAAAAAATCTTTGTCCTTGAGTAACTTAAATAAATTTTTACTCAACTCTGGACTTGGACTTGTTGTACTCACTTCTTTTTTATTTATCCTAGCATTACTCTCATCTCTAAAAATCTTATACATTGCTTTATTTTTTATGCTTATTTTGTTTTTAAATAGAAAAGAATTTATAAGGATTATCAAATTATTTTTTACAAGAAAAAAGATTTCTTTTTCTACAAATAACTTTTCTTTTTGGTTTGTGTCAATTGCACTGCTTTTTTTGAGCTTTGCAGTGCTTAATTCTCTCTATTCTTTACCTCATGGACATGATGATGCTGCAGTTTATCTAAACAATGCAAATCTCCTCTCAGTGCAACACAAATTAGTCTCAGGAGACTACCCATACACGTATAGCCTACTAGCAAGTGTAGGATACCTAATTACACACAATGCTCTGCTTGCTTTTGGACTAAATATAATTTATGCAATACTGGGTTTTTTAACTCTCTACTCTGTGCTACAAATGCATACCAAAAATAAATCTATATCTCTAAGTTTATCAACTCTTTGGCTATCTTTACCAATGACACAAATCTTTTTACACTTCGAAGCAAAAGTTGAGTTATTACTATTTTTTGTTACATCTATTGCGGTATTATTCTTCTCTTTATGGATCAAAAACCAAAGAAACATGATGTACTTGTTCTACATGATAACATTTTTATTTTTTGGCTTTACTATCAAAATCCTTTCTGCATTTTTGATTGTTGCACTTTTCCCAATAATAATTTTCCTACTTATAAAAAACAAAGATTATTTCAAAAAAACAAAGATTATTTCACGCACAACCATATTATTTTTGATAATTGTAAGTCCATGGATAATTTACAATTTATCTACCAATGATTTCAATAATTTAACCATCTCTTCATTTGTCAAAAGTACAAATAAATACAGTATTATGCCTGATTTTGAAGGTGAAAAGAAGCTTAATTGTACAAACTCAGCACAAAAAGAAGATTTAGAAAGATTTGAAATTAAATCACCTACATTATTAAAACCTATTATAGTGCCTTGGAAATTAACACTTAACAGTAATACATTATTTGATAGTAAATATACTGGAATTGGTTTTGTGTTTTTTATTTTTTATGTATTATTTTTTGTTTTTCTCCTATACTCCACATTTTCAAAGAAAAGGCTAAATTCAGAAATTCTTTTCGTAGCTATCCCAACACTTATATTTTGGATTTTGTGGGCTATTTTTGGCAGAAATATTATATGGTATGGTTATAGCGGATTTACTTTGTTTATTTTACTATGTGCATTTATTCTTAGATATTTCAAAAGTAATAATAAATCACTTTTTTATTTTTTAATTTCTCTTATTCTGTTAAATGTTTTTTTGCATTTTTCTATAAAATCATCAACACTTCTTCCAAAAGAAATACTGGATTACACAAGTATTCGCAAATATTCAATAAATGCTTCCAATATAATAAATCAATTAAACAAAGAAACTAACTCCAGAATTTACACAAATAATTTAAACATTGTATACTATGTAAAAAATAACAATTACAGATTTTATAATGACCCTGGATTCGATAGTTATTACTGCATACATCAAATC
>JALWEZ010000052.1 GCA_027039165.1 Candidatus Moraniibacteriota bacterium | reverse complement strand
ATACCAAAGAAATGATTTATATTGTAGTTGAAAACATTGAAATTGAGAAATTGAATAAAATGCTTATAGTTTTTAGAAATAAAGGAATTGAAGTTACTTCAAACAAAGTTAATGTTATTGTCGGAATTGGAAATTTTGATTGGAATGACGTAAAAAAATTTAATGATGTGCTATATAAATCTGAATTAGATATAATAATAGGAGCATTTCCATATAAAAATAATGTGCGTTTGGAGTCAGTTATTGCAGGAGATGAAAAAGAAATTGATAAAGTTTTAAATAAATTACACGATAATTAATCTAAAAAAAATGAATAATAAAAAAATAAAAGTAGGAATTCTTGGAGCAACTGGTATGATTGGACAAAAATTTATTTCTCTTTTGGAGAATCATCCATTTTTTGAAGTTGTAGTACTTGCGGCTTCTGTGAGATCAGCAGGAAAAACTTATGAGAAGGAGATGAAAGATAGATGGATAGTGTCAGAAGAAATACCTAATTATGTAAAAAATATAGTTATAGAAGAAGTTGAGAGAAATAAAAGGAAAATTTCTAGAAAGGTTGATTTGGTTTTTTCTGCTATGAATATGAATTCAGAAAAAATAAGAGAAATTGAATTATACTATGCTCAGAAGGGAGTGGGGGTAGTTTCTAATAATTCAGCTCATAGATGGACAGAGGATGTAGCTATGATCTTACCAGAAGTAAATGAACATCATACA
Source organism: Candidatus Moraniibacteriota bacterium (assembly GCA_027039165.1). Classification (GTDB taxonomy): domain Bacteria; phylum Patescibacteriota; class Minisyncoccia; order Moranbacterales; genus JALWEZ01. Next base: position 15,549 of record JALWEZ010000052.1, on the reverse strand, counting down.
GATTTAATAGATATTCAAAGGAAAAATAGAGGCTGGCAAAAAGGTTTTATAGTAGTTAAATCTAATTGTTCAATTCAGTCTTATGTGTCTGTTTTGAGGGTGTTAAAAGACTTAGAACCCTGTGAAGTAATAGTTACATCTATGCAAGCAATTTCTGGAGCTGGTAAAAATTTTGATTCTTGGCCGGAAATGGTAGACAATATTATTCCATATATAGAAAAAGAAGAAGAGAAATCTGAAAAAGAGCCTTTAAAAATTTTTGGTGAAATCGTTGATGAAAAAATTCAATTATGCTCTAATTTGAAGATTTCTGCAACTTGTGTAAGAGTTCCAATTCTTGATGGTCATATGGCAAATGTGAGAGTAAATTTCAAAAAAAAGACTTCCAAAAAAGAAATTGTTGAAAAAATTAAGAAATATCAAAATCCAATAGAAAAATATAATTTACCATCTTCTCCAAAAGAATTTGTAAAATATTTAGAACAAGAAAATCGTCCACAAATTCAACTTGATAAAAATTTTGAAGGTGGAATGGGAGTTACAATTGGTAGATTGGAAAAAGATGATATTGCGGACTTTAAATTTATCTCTCTTGCTCATAATACTGTAAGAGGTGCTGCAGGTGGAGCGATTTTGCTTGCTGAATTATTAGTTGCAAAGGGTTATTTAAATTAAATTTATGAGTAATATAAAAATTGAAAAGTTTGAGAAAGAACTAAATTGCGAAGTTCAAATGCCAGGTTCTAAAAGTTATACAAATAGAGTATTGATTATAGCTTCTCTTGCAAAAGGAAAGAGTAAAATAATTTCTCCGCTTCACAGTGATGATACAAAGTACATGATTGAGTCTCTCAAAAAATTGGGGATAAAAATTGAAGTTTTGTCAAATGGTGATATAGAGGTAGAGGGAAACGGTGGAAAATTTAATAACATAAAATCAAATGATTTATTTACAGGAATTGCAGGTACTACTAGTAGATTTTTAACTGCCTTAAGTGTTCTTACTAAAACTGAGATAAGTCTTTCAGGTGAAGGAAAAATTTTGGAAAGACCAATTGGAGATCTGGTAGATGGACTTAGGCAAATTGGAGCAGAGATTGATTACACAGAAAAAAAAGGCTCTCTTCCTCTAAAGATAAATGGAAAAAATATAAATTCGTCTGAGATAAAAATGAGTGGGGAAGTAAGTAGTCAATTTTTTACAGCGCTTATGCTTATAGCTCCACATCTTGAGGGTGGTCTTAAGATTTCAGTAATAGGAAAACAAATTTCTAAGTCTTATATTGATATAACTATAAACTTGATGAAAGAATTTGGTGTGGAAGTTGTAAATAATAACTACAAAGAATATATAATAAAAGGTGGACAAAAATACAGAGCAAGAGAATATAAAGTTGAGGGAGATTGGTCTTCAGCATCTTACTTTTGTGCACTTGGAGCCTTGCACAGAGGAAGTACAATTATAAAAAATTTAAATAATAATTCTTCGCAGGGAGATAAAAATTTTCCAAAGGTTTTGGAAAAAATGGGAGTGAAAGTTGAATACTTAGAAGATGGTGTAAAAATTTTTGGAGGAAGTTTATTAAGTGGAATTGAAATAAATATGGAACAAATGCCTGATACTGCTATGACTGTGGCAATTCTAGCTGTTTTTGCAAATAAAAATACACTTATAACTGGATTAAGCACTCTAAAAGACAAAGAAACTGATAGAATTGAGGTTATGAAAGAAGAACTTGGGAAAATGGGAGTTTTGGTAAAAACTACAGATAGTTCTATGGAAATAATTCCTTCTACACCAAAAAGTGCGATAATAAAAACGTACAAAGATCACAGAATAGCTATGGCTTTTGCTGTTTTGGGTACAAAAGTTGGTTCAGTCATCATAAAAAACAAGGAAGTCGTCAATAAATCATTTCCAGAGTTTTGGGGAGTTCTTAAAAAAGTTGGTGTAAGTTTATCTGTTCAAGAAAAGATAAAAAATGTATTACTAATTGGCTTTAGAGCTAGTGGAAAATCTAGTATTTGTGGTGAATTAGCAGAGAAATTAAGCTTTAATTGCATTGATTTAGATAAATTTATAGAAAATAAAGAACAAAAAAGTATTTCTGAGATTTCCAAAAGTGGTAATGATTGGGAAAGTTTTAGAAAATTAGAACATAATGCTTTAGCTCAAGTACTTTCCATTGAAAAAACTGTTGTGAGTGCTGGAGGAGGAGTTGGGGTAAATGATATTTTAGAAAAAGAAAGTGGAAAAACTTATGGGCAGTTGAATAGAGAGCTTATACAAAATTCAAATGGTACAGTGGTTGTATTTGTAGATGCAAAAGAAGAAAAATTATTAGAAAGAATTGAGTTAGCAGAAAAACAAAAATTTAATTCAAGACCTCTTTTAAATGTAAATTCAGAAAAACTCAAAAAACAACTCAAAAATTTAAAAAATCAAGAAGAAAAAGAAGAATTTTTGTTGTCTGAATTAATAAAAGACTCAAAAAAAGCTTACAGAAAAAGAAAACCTTTGTATGAAAGTTTGGCAAATATAATAATTGATACAACTCTTGATAAGAAATCTCAGAGTGTAGAAAAAATTTTAAATCAGGTAATTGATTAATATGCAAAATAAACAAACAAAAATTTGCATGGTGATAGGTGATCCAATAAAGCATTCACTCTCTCCCAAAATGCACAATGCAGGATACAAATTTCTTGGAATTGATGATGAATTCTTTTTCTCTAGTGCAAAAATTCCAAAAGATAAAGTGAAAGATTTTATAAAAGCTATGCGTCTTGTCGGTTTTAGAGGTGTAAGTTGTACAATTCCAAATAAAGTTGAAGTTATGAAATATTTGGATGAAATAGACGAAATTGCACAAAAAATTGGAGCAGTGAACACTATTGTAAACAATAATGGAGTTTTGAAAGGTTATAATACTGATTGGCTGGGAGTCGTAATTCCACTGGAAAAAATTTTGGGCAGTGGTGGACTTGAAGATAAAAATGTAGCTTTAATTGGCGCAGGTGGAGCGTCAAGAGCGATTGCTTTTGGACTAAAAGAAAAAGGAGCGAAAGTTACAATTTACAACAGAACTTTGGAAAAAGCTGAGAAATTAGCTAAAGAGCTAAAAGTAAAATTTGCGTCACTTTCAAAAATTGAAAATGTAAAAAATGCCGATATAATTATAAATTCTACTCCGCTCGGTATGGGAAAATATATAGATGAGACGCCAGTACCAAAAGAATTTTTACATAAAAATCAAATTTGTTTTGATATAGTATACTCTCCAGAAGAAACTAAATTTTTGACTGACGCACTAAGTAAAGGTGCAACAATAATAAAAGGAAAAGAGATGCTTGTTTATCAAGGACTTGAACAATTTAAGTTATATACAGGTAAAAATTTGCCATTTGAAGTGATGATGGGAGCTTTGAAGACAAAAAATTTGACAATAAAAAATAATATGCTAAAATGACTTTATGCATATCATATGGTATGCAAATTTAAGAAAGGAGTTCTAAATGAATAAGGAATTAAAGGACGCATTAACAGAAATAAATCCTACTACCCCTGAAAATAGAATAGAAGTTGTAAAACTTTTTAGGAATATATTTGGCTATGTGTTTATTGCACATTTGTCAATAACTTCAGTGGTGGCGTATTTTAAATGCGCTTCACCAATTAATTTCACTTGTTTCTGGGATAAGTTTACAGACCCGTATCCTTATCTTCTAGTTGTTGCAGGAATTTTTGGTCTTTATCGCTGGATAGAGACGGAGATTTTGGATCAAGAATTTCCTAATGACTAATATTTTACCCAGTTTCTTTAAATAAAGAACTGGGTTTTAAATTTTAATATTAACACGCTGTTGCTCTATTATTTTCCTGTATTTTAGACAAACTTTAAATATTTTTTTTCTGTTTTTATAAAATTATTATGCTATTTTTCAATAAACATTAATAGCTTATCGCGTGTAATATTTACAGTTATTAATATTAATGTATAATAGAATTTGTAATGTTAATGATTATATATTTACAAATTAAATTTAAGTGATATGAAAAAAATTTCGTATGTTTTCTCAATGATGACAATATTTGCTTTCTTGGGAACTTCTAGTGTACTAGCTGCGCCAAGTGATGATTTTATAATTACAGTAAAAACTGATAATTATGGAGTTACGTCAGATACTCAGTTTAAAATTCCTACTTTTAGTGGGGAGACTTATAATTATAATGTAGATTGTAATAATGATGGCACAGATGAAGTAACTGGAGCTACTGGAGACTATACTTGTAATTATCCATCTCCAGGAACTTATTCTATAAGAATAAAAGATAATACAGGCTCAGGAAACGGTTTTCCTATGATTTATTTTAATGATTTAGGAGATAAACTAAAACTTGTAGGTATTAATCAATGGGGTACAATGCATTGGAGCTCAATGGCTAATGCTTTTAGTGGTTGCGCTAATTTAAATGACACGGGAACTGGTTCACTTGGAGCAGCAACTGACGCGCCAGATTTATCAAATGTTACAGATTTGGGTTTTATGTTTTCAGAAGCTTCATTGTTTAATCAACCTATTAATTCATGGAATGTTTCAAGTGTAAAAAATATGTCAGGAATGTTTGCTTATGCTACATCTTTCAATCAACCTCTCGATAAATGGGACACTTCGAATGTGACTCATGTTATGGGTATGTTTATCTATACCTCGTCTTTTAACCAGGATATAAGTTCTTGGAATACTTCAAATATAGAAGATATGAGCTCTATGTTTTTTGGTGCTACATCATTTAACCAGCCACTTAATTCATGGGATACTTCAAATGTAAATATAATGAGTTGGATGTTTGAAGGTGCTGCTTCATTTAACCAGCCACTTAATTCATGGGACGTTTCAAATGTTATAACTATGAATGGAATGTTTAGAAGTGCAGGTTCCTTTAATCAACCACTTAACTCGTGGAATACTATGAATGTAGATGATATGAGTCATATGTTTGAAGGAGCTAGTTCATTTGATCAAAATATTGGGAGTTGGGATATTAGTTCTGTAAAAGAATGGGATGATGATGGTAAAAAAGATGGTGGTTTAAATGATATGTTTAAAAACGCTCATTTATCGGTAGAAAATTATGACGCCTTACTTAAGAGATGGAGCTCTCAAGTAACATCTTCTCTGCATTTCAATGCTGGAAATTCTAAGTATTGTGCGGTAGAAGCTCATGATAATCTTACTTCGCCAACTGGACATAATTGGACAATTACAGACGGGGGTCAAACTTCAGTTTGTTATAGTGTAACTCCGATATTTAGACTTTACAATAAGCGAACTGGAACTCAACTCTATACTCGTGGCGAAGCAGATAAAAACAAAATTTTAAATAAATTTAGAGATTTTGAATTTAGTGATGGAACGCCAGCATTTTATGCGAGTCTCACTGAGCAACCTGGACTTACTCCTATCTTTAGACTTTATAACACACGAACTGGAGCACAGCTTTACACTAGAGGTGTAGCTGATAAAGACAAAATTTTAAATAAATTTAAAGATTTTAAGTTTACAGACGGAGTACCAGCATTTTATGCGAGTCTCAGTGATGATGGAACTACTCCAATTTATAGACTATACAATAAACGAACCGGCATGCAATTATATACGAGAGGAAAAACTGATAAGGATAAAATTCTAGATAAGTTTAAGGATTTTGAATTTACAGATGACGGTCCAGCATTTTATGTAAGTCTTACAGATTAAGAATTAAATCATCATTACAGACGTTTTTTACAGCGTCTGTTTTTGATTTGTGGTATCATTTTAGTAATAAGGATATAATATTATGTGTGTGGTATAATAGTGTTATACTTAAACTTATTTAAATTTAAATGAAAAAGTGGAAAGATAAGATAGCTTTTACTAGAAAACAATTTTTGGGTTCTAAGCGTAGTAGAACAAAAGTAATGAAATCTATGCGTAGAATGGATAGAGAAAATGTTTTAAATCTTTACAAAGAAAGGAAAGAGATTTTTAATACAGTTAAAAAATATAGAGTCGGAAAAGGAAAGGTTACAAATGAAGGACTTAAAATGGCACTTGCTGAGCTTAAATATGATAATACAAATTCTTTGGATAGAAAGGAGATTAAAATTCTTGCAAAGGAGTTTAATATTAAAGGAAAGCTTGATAAAAAAGTTTTGCGTAAATCAAAGGCATTTTTGGAAAAAAAGAAAAATAAGTTAGCTAAGAAATACGAAAAAACACACAAACTTTCAAAAGAAATGAAATTTTTCTTTCCTTATGTTAATTTGGGAGAGATAACTAATACTTCTAAAGTAAAACCTATAGTAAGAAATGAATACATAAATAAAGGTAGCAGTACAATAAAAAAATTAGAAAACTATAAATTAAGAATAAATCGTGAGAAAAAACAGCCAAAATCAGTTAATATTTTTCATAAAAATCTCGAAAAAAATGAAAGTGATAAGTTAAGAAAGAATACTGAAGAACAGTCAGAAAAATCAATATTTGAAGATTTTAGCGTAAAGACTGTTAAGGAAAAAAAAGAATTTAATGAAATAGAAAAAAAAGAAAAGACTAAGAATGAAAAAAAATTTAATGTTGCATACAAGGATGTAATAAAAAAAGAGAAAGAACAATATAAAAATAGATATAGAGTTGATTTAGAAAAGAAAAAAGATGAGTATAAACAAAGATATAGAATAAAAACAAAAAAAGAAGCATTGGAAAAAATTTCTAAATTTGTGAATAAAGATATATCTAAAGACAGTGATAATAAACAAGATGAAAAAAAACACATAGATAGAATTGATAAATATAAACAAAAATATTTAGATATTAAAGAACAGAGTAAAAATAGATATAAAGTTAATGTAGATAAAAATAGAGAAGAATATAAACAAAGATACAGAATAAAAAAGAAAGAGGAGACTATAAGAAAAAGATATGAAAGAGAACATAAACATGAGCTTGAAAAAAATAAGATATTCACAGAAAAAGAAGATGTAAACAAGAATGATGAAAAAGAAAAGTTACACAAGAGCAATAATGAAACAAAACAAGAATTAGAAGAGCAAAAAGATAAAAAAATAAAAAGTAGTAATATTGAAGTTAATATAATCAAAGCTTCTGGTTTTAGAGGTAAGGGAGAAAGAGAAGTTGCTATATCTGAAGAAGCTATAAAAAATTCTTTGGAGGATCAAAAAAAATCAAAAGAAAGAAGGGAGTTTGAAAAAAGAGAGAAAATATTGAAAAAAATTCAATCTCTAACTAAACAAATAATAAATAAATCAGCTCCAGTACGAGAATATGATAAAATTAAAGAAATTAATACTTTGTTTTATATTGATATGGAAGATTTTAAAAACAAAAAAGAACAAGGAAATATGTACCTTGATAATAAAATTCAATAGAAATATATGAATAAAAAAATAATTGTAGAAAGTGTATTAATATTATTATTGTTTACAGTGCTTTTTTTGGAACTTTTTTGGTCAGATTACTCTGTTGATATAATTCTAAGAGCTGTTTTATTGCTAATTGCAATAGCTTTAGGTTTGTATGTTATAAAAAATTTTTATGAAGAATTGGAATACAAAAATGAAATTAAAGCACTTAGAAAAAAAGTTGAGCGCGCAAATAAGGAATTACAAAGATTAGATAATGCTAAATCAGAATTTATTTCTATAGCCTCTCATCAATTAAGAACTCCATTAACTGCAACAAAAGGATACACTTCTTTAATTTTGGAAGGTACTTATGGAGAAATATCTGATAGTGTAAAAAATGCTCTTGGTAAGGTTTATACGGCAAATGAGCGTTTAATTCAGTTAGTAGAAGACTTGTTGAATATTTCAAGAATAGAGTCGGGTAAAATGAAATATAACTTTAAAAAAATTAATGTTTTTGATATAATGGCGAGTTTAGATGATACATTTAAATTAATGGCACAGAAAAAAAATATAGAATTTAAAATGAAAATGCCAAACAAAGAAATAATGGTGTTTGTAGATCCATTAAAGATTAGAGAAGTGATTTCAAATTTAATTGATAATGCTATAAAGTATACTGAGAAGGGTTTTGTACATGTGAATGTAGAATGTGATGAAGAAAATATAAAAATTATTATAAAAGATTCAGGTATAGGAATTTCAAAAAAGAATCAAGAACATTTATTTACAAAATTCTCAAGAGGAAAAAACTCTGCTCGTCTTTATATGGAAGGGACTGGACTTGGATTGTTTGTCGGAAAAAATATAGTAGAAGCACATAATGGTAGAATAATTGTAAAATCAGATGGTATTGAAAAAGGTTCTTGTTTTACATTGGAATTACCGAAAGTAAAAAAATAAATTATATGGTATAATTAAATTAATTAGATTTAAATAAAATAAAAATATGAAAAAAGTTTTAAGTGTATTTGTCGGTATTTTTTTATTATTCAACTTCAATGTGCTTAATGTGTTTGCTTTGACGGACACAGATGGTGATGGTATCGCTGATGTCGTAGATTTAGATGATGACAATGATGGAATATTAGATACAGTTGAAGATTCTTACACAGGTTCTGTTTTGACTGGTTCTTGGACAGAGACTACTCCAGGTTCTGGAGTGTGGGAATCTCAAACTGGTACAGTTGGAGTAAGAATAACACTTCAAAACCAATATAATGATTTTTGGGGTTCTGGTTATGTTGGAGATATTGCAATGGATAACACTTGTACAAATTATACTTCTACTGAGACAATTCCAGGTCATACAGCATTAAGATTATCGGCTGCAGGGGCAAACAATCTCAATAATGCAAATTTAACTATTGATTTTTATGATTTAAACACGGGCAATGCTGTAAAGGTAATTGATCCAGTTTTGCATTATGGGCGTTTTGCTGGACAAAATGGTGGCAATAGAGATTCTTCGCAGTGGAACTTACAAGGAGGTTTAGAAGAAGTGTTATTGTCAGGTAAAACTCATTTTGTTGTAAATACTAATACACAGACTTTTGTTGATGATATTACTGGAAGTGTTTCGGGTAGTTCCTATAGTTGTTCTACAGGTGAATTATCTGGTTCTGTAAAAGTTGATGGAGTTGTATCACAGGTGGTTTATAATGTGGTGCAAATTGATAGCACTGGAAATCCAAATGGCAATAGTCTTGATAATTTACAATTAATTGTGGAAGCAACTCTTGCTAATGATTTAGATGGTGATGGTATTCCAAACAGTAAAGATTTAGATAGTGATAACGATGGAATTCCAGATAATGTGGAAGCTCAAGCTACAGTTGGTTATATAGCACCAACTGGTTCAGATACGGATAATGATGGATTGGATGATGCTTATGACACAGATAATGGTGGTACAGCCTTAAATCCTGTTAATACGGATAATACCGATAATCCAGATTATTTAGATTTAGATAGTGATAACGATGGAACTTTTGATATTGTGGAATCTGGAGGAGGTTTGAATGCAGATGCTAGTGGTAAAACTACAGATTCTGTAGGTGCAAATGGTTTAGCTAATGCAATTGATACCGCTGATGATTATAGTGACGTTAATGGTACTGTTAATAATCCTATCAATGATTTAGAAAATTCTACAGATAATGATCCTAGAGATAGTGATTATCGTTCTGTAAGTTCAACTGATACGGATAATGATGGTATTGCTGATATTGCGGATTTAGACGATGATAATGATGGCATACTTGACACAGATGAGGGTAATTGTAATTCAGGAGAATTAGCTGCTGGATGGAATGCTAATGTAGGAGCTACACATTATAGTCAAAATGGTTGGACATCTGGACCTCCTGCTAATTACAGTCAAACTGGTTATGATACAAGTATTATAGCAAGTATACCACCTGATTTTACTTTTGGATCTGGTTTGACTCAAACTTTAAATGGTACAAGTTGGAAATTAATAGGTATTGGTAGTCCTGATTTAGCAACAGCAATCACTAACAATGATTACGCTGAATATGAGTTTACTACAGTGCCTACATTAAGTTCATTAGCAAGAATTACTAGAATTCAAACTTATGACAGTAATGTTTATGGGAATCATCATTATAAATTAGCAGTTTTATTATCAAATGATAATTTTGCAACTTACGAGGTTTTGGTAAATGATTCAAATATGAATATTATCGGAGCAGGTCCTGGTGGCTCCAATACTCATTTTCATAATACAACACCCAGTTCGAGGTTATCATCAAATACAACTTATAAGTTAAGAGTTTACTTTTATGGAGCATCTAATGATACAACTGAAGTTTTTTATGACGATTTTAATTTCGGGGTTTGTGCACCTACTGACGCAGATAATGATAGTATTGCTGATTATTTAGATTTAGACAGTGACAATGATGGTATTACTGATGTAGTAGAAGCAGGAGGTAGCGACCCAGATGGTGACGGTGTGATAGGTGCTGGTGTTATTACAGACTCAGACAATGACGGTCTAAGTGATATAGTAGACACAGATAATGGAGGAACTGCTCTTCAAAATCCAGACTCAGACGGTGATGGTATAAATGATGTACTCGATATAGATGCGGATAATGATGGAATTGTTGACAATATTGAAGCTCAGGCTAGTGCTAACTATACAGCCCCAAGTGGTTCAGATACAGACAGTGATGGTATAGATGATGCATATGACCCAGATAATGGAGGTAGTGCAATAATTCCTACAAACACAGACGGAACTGACAATCCAGATTATTTAGATTCAGATTCAGATAATGATGGAGACAGCGATGCACTTGAAGGTTGGGATACAGATAATGATGGTACAGCAAATATTGTTGCTATTGGTACAGACACTGACAATGATGGATTAGATGATTCTTATGATATTAATGACACACAAATTAATCCAACTAACGGACAAACACCAAATAGTTTTCCAGATTTAGATCATCCTAATGGAGATAGGGATTGGAGACAAGGTCCTAATAATTTACCAGTTGCAAATAATGATATAAATTCAACTACAGAGGATGTTACACTAACAGTAGATGTAACAAATGGAGTGCTAAATAATGACACTGATGCAGATAGAGATACCTTAATAGTTACTACTTTTACAGACGGTACAACTACAAAAAACGCAGGAGAAACATTGCATCTAACTGAAGGAGATTTAACAATAAATGCTGATGGTAGTTATACATTTGTCCCAGCTTCAAATTATAGTGGTTCAGTTCATCAAGTTACTTATACTATAAGTGATGGGTATGATGGAATTTCTACAGCTAAATTGGATATAAATGTTGAATTAGATACTGATGGTGATGGTATAGCTAATTCAGTAGATATAGATGATGATAACGATGGTATTGTGGATTCAGTAGAGGGAAGTAAAGATTTAGATGGTGATGGTATTCCAAATAATTTAGATTTGGATAGTGATAACGATGGTATTGCTGACATAATAGAAGCAGGAGGGACTGACAATGATCATGATGGTCATATAGACTATCCCAATTCAGGTGAACCGACTAGTATGATTGATGACAATGAAGATGGATTAAGTGATAATTTAGATTCTAGCTTAGGCGGATCGCCACTACCTCTTCCTAATTCGGATAAAGATGCTTTTCCAAATGTTTATGATATAGATTCAGATAATGATGGTGTAGTTGATAACATAGAAGCACAAACTACTCAGGGATATATAAAGCCAAAGGGCTTGGATTCGGATAATGATGGATTAGATGATGCATACGATCAGGATGATGAGAGAAAAAATGGTATAGGAGAAGGAACTGGAAAAGCGATTATTCCCACAAACACAGATGGTGTAGATAATCCAGATTATATTGATATAGATAGTGATAACGATGGCGTTAATGATAATGTAGAAGCTTGGGATATAAATAATGATGGAGTGGCTGATATTGTCATTAGTGGGGTAGATTCTGATAGTGATGGATTAGATGATGCATATGATAATGATAAATCTAGATTTAACCCAACAAACAGTCAGGATCCAAATAGTTTTCCAGATAAAGACAAAAAAGGCGATAGGGATTGGAGAGAAGTTGGAAACAAAAACGAAGGAACAGGTTCTATAGGAAATGATATTTGGTTGGATAAAAATGGAAATGGACAATGGGATGATGACGAAGATGGCTTGGAAGATATAACTGTTCATTTAACTTGGGCTGGACTAGATGGTGAATTTGATACAAATGACGATCAGGGTTGGAAACAAGATACAAGTGATAATGGTCATTACATGTTCAAAAATTTGCCAGCAGGAAAGTTTTTGGTAGAAATAAGTCAAAAAGATATAAAAGGATATGTTCAAACTTATGATCCAGGAAATAATTTTAATGATAGAGAGCAAATTACTCTAGAAGACGGTGAGAAATATACGAAAGCAGATTTCGGATATTCAAATAAAGAAATTACGTTAGCAAAAACTGGAGATAATAATTTGTTGTGGTTAGTAGGAATATTGGTGTCAATATTAGTAATTAGATTGAGACTAAGAAAAAATATTGTTTAAGTTTTTAATAATATTTTGATGTTTTTTGAGAAGGATGAAAAATACCTTCTCTTTTTTGTGTTTAAAACAGAGTATTAATGCTAATAGTTTGCATTTGGTTTGAAATAATGTTATTATAAAAACATGAAAAGGAGAAATACGAAAAATAAGAAACGTATACTAGATATTTTTGAAAGTAAGCATATTTTGACTAAACAAGAAATATGTAAGTTATTACCCGATATGGAAGTATCTACAGTTTACCGCAATATAGAGCGTTTTGTCACAGATGGTGTTTTACGTAAGGTATACACTTATCCAAATGTAGTAGCTTATGAATATGTAGAGAATGTGCATGATCATTTTGTGTGCGATAGTTGTCACAGTGTTGATAAAATACAGCTCTCTAGTAATCTCATAAAAAACGCTCTACCAAGCGGTGTAGTCATGCAAGAGGGTGGAATTGTAGTTCATGGAATGTGTAAAGAGTGTGTCAAAAATTAATTAATAAAAATATCATGAAAAAAATAGCGTCAATTAGTGTTATAGTAATTATTACCGTTGTTTTGATTTTTGCTGTGGTTTATTTTGTAGGTAAAAAGGATAAATCGTCAATTTCTCAATCTAAAAAACCAGTTGTTGTTGCGTCGTTTTACCCGCTTTATTATTTTGCGTCTCAAATTGCAGGCGACAAAATGGAAGTAATAAACATTGGACGTGGTAATGATCCACATGAATTCAAACCTTCAACAAAAGATGTAGTAACTATGCATAAAGCAAGCATTGTATTATTACAAGGAGCTGGTCTTGAATCTTGGGGAGAGGATTTGGAGCGTCAATTAGAAAAGGAGGATGCTTTAGTTTTTGTTGTAGCTAAACATTTGAAATTATTTAAACTTGATGAGTATGCACATGAGTATGAATCAGATAAAGAAAGTCATCAGCATGGTTCACATGATCCTCATACATGGCTTAGTCCTGTATTAGCTAAAGAAACTGTTTTGCAAATCGCTAAGGAATTTGAAAAAATAAATCCACAAAACAAAGAAATTTATCAAAAAAATGCACAAATACTTGCAGATAAACTTGATAAAATTGATAAAGATTATAAGAATGCGCTTGCTAATAAAAAATGTTCTGTTAATGAGGCGTTGGTATCGCACAATGCTTTTGGGTATATTGGAAGACGATATGGACTTAAAATGCATCCTATTGCTGGGATATCCACATTGGATAAGCCGTCTGCAAAACTACTTGCACAATTAAAAAATGAAGCAAAAGAGGGTGTAATTGCAATTCTTACTGAAGAAAATAGTGTGAAGGAATATGCAGAGACTATTGCTAAGGAAACTGGATTAGTATTAGTGCCTATTAATACTCTTGCTACAGGTGTTATACAAAATGGTGGTGATTATATTGATGGAATGTATTTTAATTTAGAGAGTTTTAAAAAAGCATATGGATGTAAATAATAATGTTGCTTTAAAAGTAAATAATATATCCAAATCATATGGTAAAAATATTATTTTGAAGGATGTTTCGTTTTCAGTTTTTACTGGAGATATTGTTGGGATTATAGGTCCAAATGGTTCTGGTAAAAGCACGCTTGCAAAAATTATACTTGGTTTTGATTTGGATTACAAAGGAGAAGTTGTGTTTAGTGATGATGTTCGTATTGCATATGTGCCACAATTTAGTAATTCAAGTAAGTATGCATTACCTTTATCTGTGTATGAATTTATACGTAGTACAGCAAATTCATATTATGGATCAAAAGAAAGAATAAATATAAATAAAATTGTAAAAACCTTACAACACGTTGGACTTGATGAGCGTTATTTGGAGCAAAACGTATATTCTCTTTCTGGTGGAGAAAGACAACGAGTGTTTATTGCTCGGGCACTACTAAATAATCCTAATTTTATATTATTAGATGAACCTCTTGCTTCTGTTGATTATATGTCACGAAATGAATTGTATGCACTACTTAGGCATTTAAATCAAACACACAATATAACTATGATGATGATATCTCATGATATAGATAGCATTGTGGACATATCTGACTCAGTGTTTTGCCTTGATGAATTAGCAATAAAAAAATATGCAAAAAAAGATTTCAAAATAGATACTAAAAAAATAAAAAATATTTGTAAAATATAAATTATGGAAATATTTACGTTAACATTTGTGAAGTATGCATTTTTGGCAGGTACAAGCATAGCAATTCTTACAGGATTATTGGGTCCAATGGTTGTTTCAAGTAGACAATCAGTAGCATCTGACATGTTTGCACACATTTCATTAGCAGGGATCGGACTTGCTGCTGTATTTAACTTTTTTCCACTTTCTGGTGCGTTTTTTGTACTACTAATAAGCGCTATTGTTTTGTGGTGGGTTGTTACAGGAGAAAAATATGCAACAGACGCACTTTCTATGGTATTTTTAAGTGGTGGACTAGCTCTTGCACTCGCTCTTATACATATAGCTCGTAATCAAACAATATCTTTTGACACATATCTTTTTGGTAGTATTTTGACAGTAACTCAAGGAGAATTGTGGCTTATGACTTTACTAACAATCATTGTGTTAATTATAGTAATTTATTTTTGGTATCCACTTTTGAGCGTTGTGCAATCACCTGTTTATCGCAGTCCATACTCAAAGCGACCACAATACATGCAACTTTTGTTTTTTATTCTTTTGGCATTTACTGTATTAGTAGGTCTAAAAACTGTGGGAGGACTTCTTATTGGCGCACTACTAGTTATACCAACGCTTATTGCACGTAATTTTGCACAATCTTTTAAAGTGCTTACTATACTTTCAGTTATTGTAGGTCTCATAACAGTGCATTTAGGACTTTTTTTGGCATTATTTATCGATGTGCCACCAAGTAGCGTCATAATTTTAACGCTTATTTTTGTGTTTATTTTGTCAGTTTTTGTTAAAAAAACGGCATTTCATAAATAAAAGATATTTTACATTAGACTTAGTTTATCTATATTCATAGCAGGTATAATACAT
>JALWEZ010000051.1 GCA_027039165.1 Candidatus Moraniibacteriota bacterium | reverse complement strand
ACCTAGAAATTATATTGTTTCTACTACTGTAAATATTGTTCGTTTGAATTTAAATAAAAATTTAGATGATAACAAAAAGGAATTTGAAAATGATTTTTCATCTTTTTACAGAGCTCAAGCTGATGATAAAGTAGCTGATTCAATTGTGGCTTGGCTCAAATCTCCAAGTATTGTGTCAGATATATTAACGAAATCAAATAGAAAAGATTTATCAAATATGAGTATTGAAGATTTATCTGCTATGTATGGTGTAAATAAAATATCTGCGCAAGTTGTAGATGTGAGATTTAAAGTTTTAAATTCTCAAGACGGTACAAAACAGGTTGATGCAATAAATAAAAAAATTAATAAACTATTAAAGCAAATGACTCCAGAAAGCTCAACAAATTCTTGGTTTAGGGTATCTGTTCAAAAGCCAGTTATTCGTTTTAATGAAAAAAGTCCATTGTTTATTTTTTTGATGTCGTTAGTGCTAGGCTTTTTTGTGTCGTTTTGTGTCGTTGTGTTTATTAATTATCTAAAAGAAGAAGAATAACAGAAATTATAATATGAAAATCGGAATAGATGTACGAGTATTTGCAGGTGGAAAGAGGACTGGAGTAGAAGAATATACTAGAAATTTTTTAGAAACTCTTTTTGCTAGAAAAACAGAACACGAGTTTATACTTTTTTATAATTCTTATAAAGGAACTCAAATTGATTTTGCGTGGGCTACTAGTTATCCTCACGTGACTTTGAAAGAATTTCATTTTCCAAATAAAGCACTGAATCTTTTATTTTGGTATTTTGGTGTACCAAAAATAGATAAGCTTTTGGGTGGAATTGATGTATTTTTTATGCCAAATAATAATTTTGTGGCTTTATCGAGAAAAGTTAAGTTAATTCTTACAGTACATGATTTATCTTTTAAACATTACAAACAAACTTTTTCATTTAAAAGACGTTTGTGGCATTGGTTTGTAAATCCTAGAAAATTAGTAAAAAGGGCACACAAAATAATTGCAATATCACAAGCAACAAAAAATGATTTACTTTTTACATTTAAAACTGAAGATAAAAAAGTTTTAGTTGCTCCAAATGGAAAAACGGGAGTTAGAGGAAAACTTTCTAGAAATGATTTAAGTCTCATATCGGTAAAAGAAAAATATAGTTTACCATATAAATTTATATTGTCTTTTGGTACGATAGAACCCAGAAAAAACATAGTTCATACAATAAGGGCTTTTGAGAGTTTTAAAAAAAATTATTTTAATATAAGTGAATCGTATAAATTGGTTATAGCTGGATCTTCTGGTTGGCAAAGTGATGCTATTGAGAAAAAAATAAACTCATCTAAATACAAAGATGATATTATAAGAATTACGGATATACCAGAAGAAGATAAAGAAGCACTTTTTCTTCTAGCTGACGTGTTTGTATATCCTTCATTGTATGAAGGTTTCGGTTTTCCGCCTCTAGAAGCAATGCAAACTAAAACTCCGGTAATTACATCGCACAGTTCTTCATTACCAGAAGTTGTAGCAAGGCATGCAATTCTTATCGATCCAAATCGTCCACAAGAAATAACACAAGCATTGGTGCAATTGATTCCACAAAAAAAATTAAGAGATTTACTTTTTAAAAATTCAAATATTTATATAAATACTAATTTTTCTTGGGATAGAGTAGTAG
>JALWEZ010000050.1 GCA_027039165.1 Candidatus Moraniibacteriota bacterium | reverse complement strand
GTATAAGCGTGTTTAACACCATCTTCTACATAAAAAAGAGGAGTTGCTCACATCATTTCAACAAAAAAAATTAAAGATAAATCGAAAGTTTTGGTAAATAAATTCAAAGAAAAAAAGAATAATAACAACAAAGAATTAAAAGAAGGTAAAACACAAAATTTAAAATTACTAAAGAATTTTTTCACTACAAAAAGGAATAAAATGATATTTGTAGTAAGTTTCGTGTGTTTTTTGATATTAGTACCTGTGGTACTGGACAAAATTTATAATAAAAAACAGATTGTTCTTGTGAAAGAAGATGAAATTGATGTAAGTGATGAAAAAAGTTCTCCAAACAAGGATGAAAAAAAATCTAAAAATTCTCAACAAACAAAAGAAGATAAAAATACCAAAGAAATAGGTACAAAAATCACCGATGTTTCAAATACAAAGCTCATAACACCACTTACAAATGGTACTGTTTTAATTACCACTACAAACTCATTTATAAAAATTGACAAAAATAATAAAAAAAGTACAAAGGCTATTCCTAAAGAGTATGGAAATTTGGTATTAGCTACTTATATGTCAGATTTATCATATGTATTTTTTATAACCGATAAAAATACTATGTATTCCTATAGTCCAAAAGTCGATAAATTCGAAAAACAAAAAATCAAACAAGTACTAAATTATAAAAATATAAAAGCTTTGAGTTCTTATTTGACTTATATATACACATTAGAGGGAGATAAGATAAAGCGATTTGCACGAATTGAGGGAGGTTTTGATGAACCAGTTATTTGGTACGAAGGCACAAGTTTTTCAAAGACAACCTCTTGCTCAATTGACGGTGATATTTATATAGCAAACAATAAAAAAATAAATATATTTTCTCATAAAAATCTAACTGATAAAAAGTTACCTAACAACGTAAAAATAGATGAAGTATTTGCAAATGAAAATTCAAATCTTTTCTGGGTTTTAGATAAACAAAACAAAACTATTACAGGATACAACAAAAAAACATTATCCGCAGAAAAAACTATTAGAGATGATATATTAAATAGAGTAAAAAAGATCGCTGTCCAAAAAAATGCAATAATATTATCAACTGATACATCTATATACAGAATTCCTATAAGATAACACACAACAAAAAACAGAGAAAAATCAATTCTCTGTTTTCTGTTTTTCTGTATCGCCACGGGGAATCGAACCCCGGTTACCAGGATGAAAACCTGGCGTCCTAACCACTAGACGATGGCGACTTTCTTTTTTCACTAACAAATACTATTATACAGTAAAATAAAAATTATGCAACCCCTAGTATTATGCGTAAAATTTAACACTTATATAATTTTTAATCTTTATGTTCAGGATTTGTCTTTAGTCCATCTTCTTGCTCATACTTTTCTAAATCTCTAAAAAATTCATCTACAATATTATTCAAAAATTCATCATAATGTTCTATTTTTTGCTTTAAAAACATGTATAATTCATTTGTGCTAAAAGAATCATCTTTTATGATTGTTTCAAACTTCACCAAATCATCCCCAGAGAGTCTTTGGATCGTTTTATAGATAATTCTAGATATAATTGCCTCATTTATCTGATCAATTATTTTTTCTTGATCTTTTGAAGGTAATGCTTCAATACCGAGTTTCTTTGCAACTTCTTTTTTTATCTGATTTATATTCATTTTATTAGTTTAATTATACTATGTTTATTTTTTTATCTTAAAAAGATCTTTAAAAGCTTGAATTTTGTCAGAATGATTATCTATAACATCTTGAGTTGCACGACTAAAAAATTCATCAATAGTTTGAGCTTTATAATCTATAGGATCATGACCAACTATCCCACCTATTTCAAATTTCAAATCATCATAAATTTGCTTTTGATCTGAATTTAAATCACTTATTTTAATATTCTCCATTGATGGAAATACATCATCTTTCCATAAAAAATGTGAAATATTATCTTTTATTTCCATAGCAATTGCTGTTTTTTCTACACCTGCTTGATTTACTGGATCATTATGTAAAGTATCTTCTATGGGAGGTACATTATCATCATGTGACGTTGTAAATAATTCACTTATTGTCTCTATGTATTTATCATTTTCTACATTTATTCTATAATTCTCTGCGATTATTCTATTAAAATACTGACTTATTTTTTCATTTTCTTTTTGAATACCTGTATCTCCTAGCGTGGTTTTTATATTATCTACAAGTTCATTGAATTTTTCTGCTTGAGTTTCAGTATATAAATTTGTTGAAATTGCACTTTCTGGTGAAATTTTTTCAACAATTAAATTTGGATTAATAGGAGCCTGAAATATTTCTGAAAGTTTGGTATAAATCATATCTTTTTGAATATTGTATTCCCCAGACTCTATGGTTATATTTTTCATTTCGTCATATGCAATAGTTGTTTGATAACTTTCTTCATCGCGTTTAATATAAACTTCTGGATCAGCAACATTGGATTCATTTTTCACATTTTCAAAAGCAGAAGTGTCAATGCTTTTTTGATTATGAGTTTCAATTTTATCTAAATATTCTCTAAGAGTTTCGCCATCAAGCACTTGTCCGTTGTCATTTACAAATTCTTGTAATTTAGTAACTTCTTCACCAGTTAAATTTGAAAGTTCTGGATTTAGTGCTTCAGAAATAACGTATTGATCCATTGCTACTTCTAGATGCTTGTTGTTCTCAACTAAACTATTTACAGCCTCTGTGTTTTTATCAATTACTGCTTGCTCCACAACGCTAGTGTCAACAACATCATTTGTAGTATTAGATTCATTATCAGGCACATTTAAATCTACAACACTTCGTTCATTTTCTCCCATTCCAAACTCTTTTAATGTTTCTGTATTAGCTCTTCTTATTACTACATCTTCCTCTCCACTTGAATGAGTTATACTTTGTTTATCTCCATCAACCATTCCTAATCCTTCTAATGTTTCTGGACTGACTCTGCTTATTACTACATCTTCATCTGTCTTCGAGGAGTTTACTTCATTTATAGCAGAGCTACTATTTAAATCTGCACTTTGTTCATCATTAAGATACTCATTAAGATTAATTACATGTGTAGCATCATAAAATCTGTGCTTTATTCTATCTCCATCTATTTTATAATCATGCATAAATTCTTGTGCCATTTCACGAGCTCTACTAGTTGCTGATTCTTCATCGAGATGTTTAAGTCCCGTTAGTATATTTTTAAACTTTGTCTCTAAGTTCTCTGCAGTAATATGATATTCTTTTCCGTCATGTTTAACTGTTATTTCTTCGAGATGGTCAGCAAATTCTTGTTTGGTAAATTCCTCTAATATTGGTCCTGTGGTTCTAATTTCTATATGCCTTTTATCTATCTCACTACCACTTCCTAATTCTTCTGAATAATTAAGGCTTAATTCAAGCGTTGCACCATTTGGAAATGTATGAACAGCAACTCCATCTTTTATCGAATAATCCTTTATAAATTCTTCTGCCATGGCATGAGCTTTTTTATTTACAAAATCATCATTAAAACTTATACCTTTATATTCAAACAAGGCACTTTCATTCATAAACTCTCTAATTGTATCCTCAACAGTTTTAACATTAATATTTCCACTTATTTCGCTAAATTCGGTTGGTAACTCTTCCATATCTAGAGAATCATCAGAATTTGCTGAAATATCGTCCATAGACATATTTACATCTTCATATGCGGAAAGTCTTGATAAATATTGATTAAAATTTTCTTCTGTGTTTGGCTTACACAAATCACTATTATTATTTATAAAATTTTGTAACATCTCTAATTGATCAGGCTTTAAAATGCCTTGACTTACATTGCCATCCATTATTTCTCCTATATCCAAATTTTTTACATTTGTAACATTGAACGAATTTAAATCTAACTCCTTTACAAGTATTTTTTCCTCAATCTCACCGAAATTTTTGAAATACTCATCGCCACTCAATTTTTTTACATCATTCACTTCTTCTTCTACTGATGAATTTATATTTTCATGAGTAGTTGCATTTACTTCAACATTTTTACTAGAATTTGTATCTGTGTCAATTACTGCTTGATCTAAAGTGCTTTCATTAACATGTGCACTAGCTTCAGTAGATAAATCATTTATACTTTCTATTTTTATGTCTTTATTGTCTGCATCTATCACAAGTTGAATGTTATCATTTTGATGTACTAAATCTATATTGTGCCCACTTTTTGCATATTCATCCCTAAATTCTTCTGCTATCACATGAGCTCTCTTTTGTGCCCATTCTTCAGGGGAACTATATTTATGCTCATCCCAACCCATATTACCTCCTGTAAAATTATCTTTATTGTTCAATAAAAATGTTTGGAGTGTTCCTTCGACACTACCTCCCCTTTCTATATGTAAAGCTGGTGTGTGTTTAGAGGAATCCAATGAAACGCTTCCATCTCCTCCTTTATGTGCAAACTCATTATTATGATTTACATTTGATGAATTAGTACTAGTAACATCATCATAATTACCATTCTCTATAAGTCTAGTAACATCCTTATTACTAACTTCATCTACAGACATATCCACATCTTTATAATAAGCAAGTCTGCTAAGATAACTAGAAAGCGTTTCACTGTCATTAGGTTTACATAAATCTTTGTTATGATTTATAAAATTTTGCAACATTTCTAGTTGATCTCCGTGTATCATACCTTCTGATACAGCACCACTCATTATGTGTTTCATATCCATAACTTCCATACCGCTAACTTGCATAGTATTTAAATGCATGTTTTCTACAAGTATTCCTGTCTCGATATTATTTTTATGATCTATAGCATCTGCGTAACTAAGTTTTACTTGATGATTAGATAGATTAGTATCTTCTACAACAGTAAAATTAATTTCTTGATTTCCTGAGGAAAAAGCAGTATTTGGATCTGGTGATGAATCTGAATTTGGAGTAACAGTTACTACAGTTGAATTGTCGTCAAGATGTTGTGAATTCATTTCTCCCATATCTCCAGAATTTATTTTTTTAAATAAGTCTTCTAAATAATTATATAAACTTTCATTAGGTTTTGGTTTACAGATTTCTTTATGATTATTTATAAAATCTTGTAAATTTTTTAAATGTTGCACTCCTTCTGGATCTCCGTTTAGTATAGTATCTCCTAC
>JALWEZ010000049.1 GCA_027039165.1 Candidatus Moraniibacteriota bacterium | reverse complement strand
AGTTATACGTGTTTTATTTAAAAAATATGAATCTTGAAAAAGAAGAGAAATTTGCTATTAATTTAGCCTATGAATCCGGTAAAATAATGAAAAAACATTTTATTTCGAATGATTTTGGAGTTCATTATAAAGAAGATGAAACAGTTGTTACTTGTGTAGATAAGGAAATAAATGAATTAGTTATAAAAAAATGCATAAAAGAATTTCCTTTTTATAGTATTTTGGGCGAAGAAGAAAGTTACGCATTACAAAAAGATGAGTATGTATGGGTAGTTGATCCGATAGATGGAACTAAGCCGTTTTCACTAGGAATACCAATTGCTACTTTTTCTCTAGCTTTAGTTGAAAGAAAGACAGGACAACCTGTACTTGCTGTAGTATACGATCCTTTTATAGATAGATTGTTTGTAGCACAAAAAGACAAAAATGCAACTTGTAATGGGAAAATTGTAAAAGTTTCTAATGATGACATAGGACCAAAAATGCTTTTTTGTGGACATGGGGCAACAATTGACGTTATGAGAAACTTTAAAAAGGTAAAATTTACTCCACTTACATTATCATCCTCTGTTTATATGGGTATGCTTGTTGCTACTGGTAAAGTTGCTGTGTATATTAAATCAGGTGGAAGTCCTTGGGATGTAGCCACTATAAAGCTAATCGTAGAAGAAGCTGGAGGAAAAGTTACTACTTTGTCTGGTAATAATCGTAGGTATGACACAGAAGATGAAGGAATTTTGGTAAGTAATGGAGTGGTTCATGAAGAAATTCTTTCATATTTGAATTAAATTCACGAATTAGAAAACACATTTTCCGTGTTAATAATTTATTATACGTTTTGGTATTTTATATGATTTGATGCGCCCCCCCTGTTAAAATTAAATTAATGTGTTATAATACAAATATGAAGAATTTATCGTTACGTATGAATAGTTATTGGTTTATAAGCTTTAAGAAAAAAGCTGGTTTTTGTTTGTGATATAAATTCTCAATACACTTACTTGAAATCAGCTTAATATAAGAGCTGATTTTTTGTAATTTTTTATAATTTAAGTTAAATTAATATGAAAAAAGAGTTAAAAAAAATAATGAAATCGGGAAAAATTATGATAGTTCCTATGGATCATGGAGTAAGTTCTGGACCAATTGAGGGTTTAGAAGACATGAAAAAAATAATTTCTCAAGTGAAGGAGGGTGGAGCGGATGCAATTGTAATTCACAAAGGAATTTATAAGCACTGCAAAGATGTGATAGGAGACTTGCCTGTGTTTGTGCATATTTCTGTTTCTACTGATTCTGGAAACCCACTTAGAAAGGTGCTAGTTGCATCTGCTCAAGAAGTAAAAGATTTAGGAGCACAAGGAGTTTCAATTCATGTAAATATTGGTAATAGATACGATGGTGAAATGATAGCAGATTTGGGCTTTATTTCGGCTGAGTGTGATAGACTTGGTATGCCTCTACTTGCTATGATTTATGTAAGAGATGAAGTGAGTGGAAAAATTGTCACACAAACAGATAAATATAATGTATCAATTGCGGCAAGACTTGGATATGAGCTTGGAGCAGATATTGTAAAGGTGAGCTATACAGGAAGTGCTTCGTCATTTAAGAAAGTAGTTGATGGATGTGGTGTGCCAGTTGTAATAGCAGGAGGAGCTAAAGGCAGTGAAAAAAAA
>JALWEZ010000048.1 GCA_027039165.1 Candidatus Moraniibacteriota bacterium | reverse complement strand
TTCTGACGCTTCTACAATTTTTACACTTGCTCCGTAATTTTCTACCATAGAACAATCATCTGTAGATACAAAATTATTCTCAAATGCATAATCAAAAGATTTCTTAGCTAAATCTAATTTAATAGCTTGAGGTGTTTGCATATTCCAAAGTTTTTCTCTATCAATTATTCCCTCTGAAAAATTCTCTTTATTAACTTTTCTTATAGTATCTTTTGTTTTATGAGCTACTACAGCTGCACCAAAATTTTTTGCCTCAGAAATTACACACCCTATTTCACTTTGAGTCACAAATGGATTTGCTCCATTGTGAAATATAATTATTGCATCTTTTGTATTATAATTTTTGTGTACAAAATTTAGTCCATTATAACTAGAATCTTGTCTTTCCTTACCTCCCACAACTACATCTTTTACTTTTTTAAAATTATATTTTTTAATAATTTCTTTCGTAAAATTAATTTCTTCTTCTTTTACTACCAAAACTATATTTTCGATAACACTAGACAATTCAAAGTTTTTTATTGTGTAGTATATTATAGGTTTTTCATTAAGTTCTAGAAATACTTTATTCTTATTAGCTTTCATCCTTTTTCCTATTCCTGACGCCAGAATCAACACTGTATTCATATTTTTGGGTAATTTAACCAAAGTTAATATCTATATCCTCACTATTTTTATATTTTTGATTTTTAATTTTTACATTTTCACTATAACCTTTTACTGCTTCCAGAATTTCCACAGGCACCATCCAAATTGTAGTATTTGATTGATCAGAACTTAAATCATTTATAGCTTGAAGAGTTCGCAAGTGCATTGCTCCTTCTGTTTGAGTAAGTTTTTTAGCAGCTTCTGCTAAATTATTAGCTGCCATTCTATCTCCTTCAGCTTTTATGATAACTGCTCTTTTTTCTCTTTCGGCTTCTGCAGCTTTGGAAATTGTTCTTTTTAGATCTTTTGGAATTATCACATCCTTTAGCTCAAGTGTTTCTACATCAATTCCCCATTTATCGGTTTTTTTGTCTAATTCTTCTTTAATTTTCTCTGCAATTTCTCCTCTTTGTTGCAAAAGCTCATCTAATTCTCTCTCCCCAACTGTATTTCTCATAGTAGTTTGAGCTAACTGAGATATAGCATAAAAGAAATCTTCTACTTCCAAAACTGCTTTTTGAGGTGAAATTATCTTGTAATACACAACTGCGTTTATAGTAACAGGTATATTGTCTTTAGTTATAACTTCTTGATCTGGTACATCTACAGTTTTTGTCCTTATATCTACTTTTCGCATATATTGCAAAATTGGTATTCTTATCCGCCATCCTGGTTGCTTGACGCCTGTAAATTTACCAAGTGTAAACATTATACCTCTTTGATACTGGTTAATTTGCTTAATAGAAGCCAAAAGCAAAAAAAATCCAAATATAAACACAAAAAACAAAAACCCTGCCATATAATTACGTTTAAAATTTATTATCTAAGTTTATTATAACACATAGGAAATAAAAATTCTATTGTTTTGGTTTTTCTGTTATAATGTATATATGAATAGAAAAAGAAAATTAATATTTACCTCTACTTGCACTTTATTTATTATATTGTTTTTTTTGATTATTCCAGATACTTTTGCTCTAAATTCAACAAATGATACTCAAAAAGAAAAATTGAAAGATTTAAAAGAAAAAGAAGTTA
>JALWEZ010000047.1 GCA_027039165.1 Candidatus Moraniibacteriota bacterium | reverse complement strand
CTATATTTTATACTATAAGTAATAATGATATTTGGTTTGGAAATGGTACTGGAAGTTTTATGGATTTTGCAAATGAAATACGAGGTGACTTATTTGGTGATCTGGAACCTCACAATGAATATGTGAGATCTTTTGTAGAAAATGGACTTATTGGACTTAGTGTGTTTGCGTTTTATATAATATCTTTTACTGTAATACTTATTTCCAGAATTACAAAATTAAAAAACAAGCTAGATAAAAATGTATTTTTTGTCTTAAGCTTGCTATTTATCGCTTTATCTTTTGCAAGCTTGAGTGATCATATATTGCGTTCCACACCGCTACAATGGGTACTTATGGCAATGCTTGGTGGAGCTTTTTCAATTTCAAAAAAATCATCTAAAGAGATTGAGAAACTTTTCGCAAATAAGCCAGAAATAACACACCAATAAAACCAACAATTCCTATCACAAAAGGAAAAAACTTATTATCACCCACAGCATATGGTCCGCTTATAACTCTTATTGTTATGTGGGAACCATAATTTCCGTCATCTTCTTCGTATTGATCTATAGTATCTCCTTCTTGGTTTTTAACTACTATCACCTTTTTCTTTTTTGTAGCTTCTCCTTGATACATACTATTGTTGTTTATTATAGTATCTGCAATTTCTAGAGATAATGATTTAGCAAAGTCCAAATCTTCACTCTTCACATAAACACTAAACCTCCCATGAACCGTTACATCATCTATTTTTACAAGCTCATTCCATTTTTTTAATTTTTTTTCTAAACTTCCCGCCACAACAACTTTTCCTAAATTTTTATCTTTTTTAAGAATTTTATTCATAAATTCCTCACTGCTAACCATTTCTTTTATAGCCTTTGCTATGTATTCAGAACCTTTAAACATAGAATAAAAGTCTTCAGTTGGAGTTTGTTGTACAATTTGCAAATCAGTTCTTACAATTATTTTTTTTGTGGCTTCCTTATAAAACCCAAAACCAACCGCCGAAACAATACCAATAATTAATGCTATTACTAACGTATTTTTATTCATAAATTTATTTTTAACATATTAAAATCATACCACCACAAAAACATTTGTCAATTAGCCAAATATCACTTTTTTAAGTTTTGCATAGTGTCTAACTAAAATTTTACAATAAATCTTATGCCCCGAAAAAAACCCAACCTGAACCTCTCTTCTTTTTTTAGCTAAGTTTGGTAAATGTTCTATAACTTCACCCCAAGATTTGAGCACAATGTGCACTATACTTTCTTTCTTATCAACTTTCTTTTTTTGAGTAAGTTTTGCAGAAGCTCCTCTTCCCCTAAATACGCTAAGTACAAGTAACATGTATCTCACTGGCATCAAAACAATAAGAATAAAAAGCATTACAAAAAAAGGAGCATCTTTAATGATATTATAGTAATGATTTCTGTGAATGTGAAATGCTTTAAATGGTGAGAAATTTTGGCCAGTTGCACTGTGAACATGATAAACAATTGCATCTGGTACAAATTGAGCTTCATATCCCCTAAGGTGAAAGCGCCATGCTAAATCCACATCTTCATAATAAGCAAAATAATCCTTGTCAAAGTAACCTGCATCTGACAATTTAACCTCTTCTAACATGCTTCTTTTGTACATTGCAGCACTCGCACTAGGTCCAAAAATACTAACCTTGTCATCATATTGTCCTTCATCTTTTTCATCTTTTCCTCTGTTTAGCGCACTCATTTCTATACTTGTAAGAACTCCTGTTGCATCTATATTATCCTTATTGTAGAAATTTAAGACTTTTGGTTGTAGCGCAACTATATTTTCTGGTGCATTTTTTATGTGCTTTCTCAATATTTTTATATAATCCTTATCTAAATCAACATCATTATTAAGCGTTATAACATATTTAATTTGCTTCATACTAAAAGCTACTTGCATACCTACATTATTAGCATAAGCAAAGCCCGTGTTTTTTTTGAGTCCAATCAACGATATTTCTGGATAATTTTCTTTAATATATTCTAGGGAACCGTCATCTGAACCATTGTCTACAACAATTGTGCAAAAATTTTTATCACTTTGATTTTGTAAAGCATTAAAACAAGTTTTTAAATACTTTTTTCCATTCCAATTTGCAATTATAACTGCAGTATCTACTTCTTTTTTAATGTTTTCCAACGGTTTGATGTTTTTAAAAATTTCCATCGATTTTTTGTCTTAAAAAATTATAATATTCACTATTTCCATCTGAAGTTGTTAAATATTTGCTAAGAACTGTTTTTCTAGCTTCTAAAGCAACAGATTTTCTCAATTCCTTGCTTTCCACTAAACTTTTAAGTGCACTGTGCCACTCACTTTCTGACTCTGCTACAAAACCATTCTTTCCATTTTCAATAGCTTTTCTAAATACCTCTGTAGCACTTGCCACAGTTGGAACTTGCAATAATCCTGCCTCGCTAAATTTTATCTCACTTTTTGATTCACAAAAATCATCTCCAATTTCAAGTGGAGCTATATTTATATCACAACTTGCAACATTTTCAAAATGTTTGTGTCTTGCAACGTATGGCGTGCGTATCACACGATTTGAAAATTTCTCAAACTTATCTCCAAGATTAACTGGACCAGCTACAAGCAATTTAACTTGTTTATACTGCTCTAAAATCCTTATAAGAGCTGAAGAAACACTAGCAAAATCTCTATCATGCGAAGCTGAACCACTAAAATAACCTATTATAATTTTATTATCCGCATGTTTGTTCTTTTCTTTTAAAATTTTATCAGCGACTTCTACATCAAGTTTTGATAATTTATTTGGAACTACGAAAACACTCTTATTTTTTCTCTTCAAATGACTCGCTAGCTTTTCTGTTGTAGTAGTTGCGTATTTTATTTGATTATCTTTTCCAAATAAACACTTGATTTTCTCTTCATCATACTGAGATTTTTCCAACGCATTCATATTTTTATAAGCATTTGATTTTTTTATATGATTTACATCAAAAGTTAAATCATCTGTTTCAAATAAAACAGTTTTCCCTCTTTGTTTTGCTAATTTCAAAAACTGTTGGATTTTTGAAGAGCATGTTACCCTGTGAAGTACAAACACACTGAATTCATTAATTTTTTTGAGTAAGCGCAAATTATCTTGAGTAGTAGTTCTTGCTCTAAATCCATGTTCATTTAATTCTTCTGCAACGTGTCTTCCTCTGTAAAGCGCACTATCCCCCACTCCACTAGTTATTATAAGAATATCACCCTTTCCAGTAGGTTTAAGTAAAACTTTTACAAAACCAATGATCCGAAAAAAAGAATTAAATAAGACATTCTGAGAAATCATGCTCCATACTTTACCTGCTTTGTTGAAAATTCTATTCATATTATATATATTTCACAATCAATTTTTTTTCGCTACCTGTATCAACTAGATTTATTATAACATCTCTTATCAAATCAAACTCAGTTTTAAGCTCCTCTCCATTACTTGTTATAATTTTGACTGTGGTTGGAATTTTTTCTACTCCAGACTGTTTTTGAATTTTTAGAGAATAGTCTTTTTCTTTAATTTTTGCTGGAAGTGTATACTGAAGCATGGTAGGAAGTGTGTCTCCTATAAAAATATCAAATTTATACGCATACATTTTTTTATTTCCATTTACTTGATCTTTTTCACTAGGAGCAAAAAACCATTCTCTCACATACCATTTAGTGCCTTCTGGCGTGTAGAGTCTAGTGTAAGCATGATAATCACTTGTTCTATAATTTTCTTTCTTAGCAGTGTGCTCATAACTCATGCGCATTGTAGCTAAAGGTTGTTTTGTTTTAAAGGTATTAGTAAAAACAGCACTTTTTACGCTTGGATTTAGATATCTAATCATGCGTCCTGCGCTAGGGTTATTTTTTTGAGCACTACTTCCAGTAAAATCAACAGTATACTCCAATTTTCTCTTTATATAATAGTCAGACTTAAGAGCGCCTATATTTGCATCAACTACAGCTAGATAATCCCCTTTCCATGAAGTGTCAGCCACGGTTCCCCAATTATTTTTTTTGACAATTTGCTCTAAGTTTTCATCCTTAAACCACATCTGCAAATCTCTATCTCCTAGATTATTTACAACTAAATTCAAAAGTTTTGGAGTGACAGCTTTTATTTTTTCATAACGCTCTTTCCATGCATCTTCGTTTGTGCCTATTAATTTAATTCCAATTTCTTTTGTAAGTAAAGGAAGGATTTTTTTGCGGAAAACTATATCAGCATGAGTTAATTTTTTTATTTTTTCTCCTGTTTCAGGATCAATATTACATACTGCTTCTATACCAGTTTCTTTTTCTTTTTTTCTGCAAGCTTTTCTTTTTTTGTGCAGAAAAACTGGTTTCTCTACAATGTCCTCAAGTTTGACCATTGCAGATCCCGCTTCAAAAGCACCTTCTTTTTCAAATTTTGGCACAATTATAGGACCAGTTATTTCAAGTAAGTCTTCCATCACACTACCGTTTAGTGCTATTACTCCATCAAAATTTTTTTTGTCATTTCCCAGATTGTAGAGTTTTATAGCATTTTTTGCATTTGTTGGGAAATCAAGTTCCCAATTACAATCACGAAATTTCATAGTTTTTACACCAAGCCATTTAGCAAAAGTCTCTGGCGCTGGTAAATCTTCCTTTATTTCTTTGTCCAAATGATTAGAATCTCTCACTTGCCAAGACACAACTTTTCCGTTTAATATCTCAACTGTTGCAAATTGACCCAAGAAACCACCTCCAGGGCGAAGTTCCATGTTGTTTTGTAAAAGCACAAGATATCGCCGAGTAACCCCGTCAATTTTTATAATATTTCTTGCAATACTTACCAAAGCATCTACTTGAGGATGAATTTTTGGATTTATTTCAATAAACCTATCTATATTTGAAAAACCATAATCAATAACTTTTTGAGTGACTTCATCTTTATGTTTAACTGTGTACCAATACCCCATTCCCGCAGTTATAGCTAGTAAAAGTATTATTACAATTACTGCTCTAAATATCCACTTTAAAATCTTTTTCATAAATTTAATTTTATAAACACACAATTATATTGTACGTTCTAATTTCACTTTTGACAAACTGTTAGTTATCAATGATAATGTCATAGTAGGTGTTCAATAGAAATGTCATACCTGTTAGTATATAAGGTTAATAAATTAATCATGTGTACTATGGAGAAT
>JALWEZ010000046.1 GCA_027039165.1 Candidatus Moraniibacteriota bacterium | reverse complement strand
GGCTAATGGAATTAATGATACATCATCAACATAATAATAGGCATTATTAACTCCGCTATTCTGGACATATTTATAATGTGTATTTGCATCGGCAGTTGTTAGGTATCGAAAATATCCAATTGTTATGTACTTGATATTACTTGCACTAGGTATAAACTCACTGTAGAAATGTACCCAAGCCGTGTCTTCCGTTACTATTGTACTATCAAAAGGATGTAAAAAATTAGGGTCAGTTTCCTGTTTTACAATTGTAAACTGCGCTCCCCCTGAACTATTATTTGCCAGATGATTTGTAGATAAGTATGCTTGTAATCCATCTGTAGCAAATTTATTGTTTTCAGCCTTTGAAAAATAAAAACTTAAACCATATCTTTGTCCTGCAAATAGAACATTAGTAGTAGCTCCATTCACAACAGCATCTTTCACAGCAGTTGATAGATATTCAACACTATTGTATGGCTCATTTATACTTGTATTGTAACTAAAACTTATTAATCCTGCATATTTGCTTCCTGTGTGAGTTTGTTGATATCCCATGGCATTGGATGGAATATCCAAACTAATACTACCCGGGTAAGGAGGTGCTGGATTTGGAATCATTCCTGTCATAAATTCATCTGAGGATCCAATATTACACCAAGGTTCTGCTTTTTTTAGTTGCCCTTGAAAGGTAATGTTGCTACTAATATACTCAAAAGAACCATTGCAAATTAGATTTGGATTTGCACACGAAAAAGGAAGGCTATCATGACAAATTGAAGAGCATCCATAAGGTGGATTTAATACAAATGTCTGTGAGAAACTTGAGCCAATTGGATTATTGTTTTGGTCATAAGCTGTCAAACTAATATCCAAAGAATCTGCTTGTACAAAAAAGCCAACAAATGAGTCCTGTTGGTTATCTTGGATATAATCACAACGTAATATACTATCTATTACAAAAGAACAGTTTTCAAACTCCCATTTGTAAGTTACTCCTGTTGGCATATTCGTTGATGTGTTTTTTATGGTTAGCATCTCTCCAACATCAATATTTGTAGTTTTCTCAACAGTATAACTTACTGTTTGAGCTCGTGCTAATCCTATTGTTCCTATAAGAACAATCATAATTATTGTTTTTTTAATAAAATGTTTACTTTTGTTCATATCTATAGTAATTATAGGTTTATACTGAGGAGGGGCATTGTGCTAAGAGTTGTGAACCTATAATTGCACAGGCTCCTCCTTTTATCACTCTTTTTAAGTGCTTTGCACTTTAATGGATTTACTTTTTATCAACCTCCTTTCTTTTATAAATCCATGTTTAGGTTTATATTTATTTGATTACTATTGTATCTTAGTTCAGCTCTCACAT
This sequence comes from Candidatus Moraniibacteriota bacterium, assembly GCA_027039165.1. Taxonomy (GTDB): domain Bacteria; phylum Patescibacteriota; class Minisyncoccia; order Moranbacterales; genus JALWEZ01. Next base: position 344 of record JALWEZ010000046.1, on the reverse strand, counting down.
AAAAAAATGAATGCTTATTTGATAGTAACACTCAAAGTTAAAATTCAGAAATGGATTCTTAGGTTAGGTAAATCAAAAGCACTTTTATTTTTTTCATTTGAGCAATAATTATATTTCTGTGTAACTGACTTGTATTCTCACACAAAATAAACGAAAAAAACAAAAAAAAGAAATATTATTTGAGATATCTATCTTATTTATATTCGTTCCAAATAATTTATATACCTAAAATTAAGTATCCGCTTTAGGTAAATTATTTTAAAAACCGGACATTTTCTTTAACTAAATTATTTTCGTTTTCCTTTGTTTACAAGCGTTGTGGCATTTTGGAATATAAATAACGG
>JALWEZ010000045.1 GCA_027039165.1 Candidatus Moraniibacteriota bacterium | reverse complement strand
AAAAAAAGCAAAAGAGGGTGTGGAATTACTAAAAACTACTAAAAAACAGTTGGAAGAAATAGAGAATGAGTTTAGAGAAATTAAAGAAAGTGTTGAGAGAATTTAAATGAGATTAGAGTTGGATAATAAAAAAATTTTCTAAACTTAGAAGTGTTTACATGAAGTGCTTCCAGAAATTTGCAATTCGTTTAAAATCCATGTATAATATAAACATGAAGAGTTTCAGGTGTTTCCTGATAAGATTCACTTGAGACTTGTGGACTTTTACAACTTGCACAAAGGTATAAATTTTTATGGGCCTATTTTTGGGCAAATATAATATTAGAAGACAAAAAATACAAAACCTCAGTGTCAATTTTTGAGGTTTGCCTTACTTAAGCCAAAAAGTCGTTATGAGCATATTTCATAATTTGCATCTTTTTGGCTTAAATAAAGGGTTTGTGGAGTCTAATAGTCCTATTAAATTTCTACTTTTGTAGATTTCAAAGTAATCCATATTATTTCTTCGTCTAATAGTCCTATTAAATTTCTACTTTTGTAGATGGAAGCAGGGAATACAAAACACCTAGTTGTCTAATAGTCCTATTAAATTTCTACTTTTGTAGATATAATTCTTTATTTTCGTAAATGTTGCCGTCTAATAGTCCTATTAAATTTCTACTTTTGTAGATTTATATTTTATTTTCCCGCTCATCGTGTCTAATAGTCCTATTAAATTTCTACTTTTGTAGATGAATTTTTGAATGTAGTTTCCAAATCGTCTAATAGTCCTATTAAATTTCTAACAAACAATTACGAATTAACAATGTGCAATTACGAATTAGATAATTATAAATAGGTTTATATTCTTAATTGATAATTGATTAAAGTGTTTTAAGCTATGTTAGAATTTGAGTGAAATTTAGCAGTAACTATTCAGGTTTTTTTAATACGTTTTTAAAAACACGTTAAATAAGAGGTTTCTAAAAAAAATAAAATATTTTTTATAAATTTAAAAATGCTTTAATTAAGGTATTTTTAGAACTTTTTCAGATAAACGTGAATAGTTACATTTAGCAAGTTTGTATTTTATTTTCAACTATGCTAAACTATTTGAGTAGTTATTTAAAATCAATACAGGGAGCAAAAAATGCAAGTTATAATACTAATCGTTTTAGTAATATTAGTAATGAGTATAGTTATTTTTTATTTTTCAAAAAGAGCAAAAAAGCAGAAAGGTAAAAAGAAATTGTACAAAGTTAGAGTGCAAAATAGTGATGGAAAAATAAAAGAACTTGAAACTTATGATGAAAAGTTTATGGATGAATGGATTAAAGAAAGAATTGAGGAAAAATATTTCTATATATCTCGTAAACAAATATAACGAACTCTACAAGGGTTCGTTTTTTAATATGAAAAATAAATGTTGTAAGTTTTTTAAAAATCCTATCTTGCGATGAAGATAGGATGATTATTTAATAAAACGCGTGTTCAAGTGTTTCTACTGTATACATAACAAAATAAAAATATATCAATAATGATAAAAGTGATGAAACTAATATAGTTATAACTTCAGGTAAAAGACTTATATAGTGCCAATAATTATGTTTTGATTTAAAATTTAATCTTTTAAATTCGTTCTTTAAGTTATTTATTGACTCCATAATATCATATGCCAAAATAGATTCTATAATTAAAACTGATAAAAACATAGTTAATAAT
>JALWEZ010000044.1 GCA_027039165.1 Candidatus Moraniibacteriota bacterium | reverse complement strand
ATTCTGGTGTAAGTCCTCCAAATAAATCACTTGAGAATAAAATTTTAGTTTTCTTATCATACGTACAAAAAGCACCTGGAAAATGTGCATAAGGAGTAAAAATAAATTCAAATTCTCTATCACCTGCTTTTAATTTCCAATCATTTTTATCAATTAAATAAAATGGTGTCTTCCACTGATAATGCTTAAGAAGCATCTCTGTTCGCCAATGAGTTACTATATATCTCTCACCTTTTGGAAATAAACTCTCAAGAGTTGAATAACACCCCACAATATCCGGATCTTGATGGTGCATAATGATATATTTTATATTACGAAGTGGCATAATTGAAGTAATTTTCTCAAGCACTACAGGAAAAGTAATCATACTTCCTGGGTCGATTAAAATAGACTCTTCTTCGTTTTTAATCAAATACACATGACATTGAAATGGGTCATCTGGAATTACATATCCTACCCAATAGATATCAGGAGCAATTTCTATAGCTTTTGAATAATCCATTATTTACCTTAGTTTTAAAATTTAGATACTCACTAAATAATTTTTTAAATCATTTAGTGAATACCCTCAAAAAAGAGGGAATTAAGGTTTTACAAGTTCAACAAACTCTGTTTTTCCATCTACAATTTTCTCAATAACTGCTGGTTTATTGATAGGATTTCCTGTATTTGGATCAATTGTTAAGTAACCTGTAACTGCTTCAAGATTTTTAGTATGTCTAATTGCATTATTTACACATTGTCTAAATTGAAGTAAGTTTTTAGAATTTGCAGGAGTATCACATTTTTTAATTGCATTATAAATAACTAAATATGCATCAGCACCAGTTGCTGCAAATGCACTTGGAAGTCTATTGTATTTAGCTTTAAATTCTTTAATGAATTTTGCTGAAAGTTTAGTTGGAGCTTTTACTGGGTCAAAGTGGTCTGTATACATTACACCATTTGCCGCACTTCCAGCAAGTTTTTTAAGAAGTGCTGGGTCTGCTATACCATCTCCACCCATTACAGGCGCTTTAACTCCAGCAGCTCTAAGTTGTCTTAAGAAAAGTCCTTCTTCTGGTGCATAAATTGGAGTATAGATAAATTTTGGATTAAGTCTTTTAATTTGAGCAACTTGAGCATTAAAGTCTTTATCTCCAGAATTTATAAATAGTTTTTTAAGAACTTTTCCACCACCTTTTTTATATGCTTTTTCAAATGCCTTTGCAAGACCAACTGAATAGTCTTGTTTCATATCAAATACAATTACAGCATTATTAAGTCCATGCTTCAAGGCATATGTAGCTGCAACTGTCCCTTGAAAATCATCTGTAAAACATGTTCTTGTCATATATTTAGAGCCTTTTGTAACTCTTGGGTTTGTTGCAATTTGAGTTACAGTTGGAGTTTTGCTAGCACCCGCAAATCTTTTTACAGCAAGACTCATTGAACTTGCAAGAGGTCCTTCTACTGCTACTACTTTTTCCCCACTTGTAAGTCTTTTGTATCCGTTTACTGTTTGGATTTTGTCAAATTGATTATCAACTACTACAAGTTTAATTGTATCTCCGTTTGGAAGTTTATTGTATTTTTCATGAACAAGTTTAATACCATCAAGTGTTTTTTGTCCAAATGCTGCAATTGGACCAGTTAATGGTTGAAGTACACCTACTTTAATTTCTTTTGCCATTAATGTAGAAGCGAGTATTGCACTAAGTCCTAAAA
>JALWEZ010000043.1 GCA_027039165.1 Candidatus Moraniibacteriota bacterium | reverse complement strand
CCGACATACACGCCCATGATACCCGCACCAATCAAAATTTTCTTCGTTGGAGAAAGTTTTTTGTAAGATTCTAGAGCTTGTTCACCTTTTTTCTTTATAAAATCAACAGCTTTTACACCCACTTCACCATATTTTTCTCTAAGTCGTTCAGTTTTGACTTCTGTTCTATATTTATCCAATTTAGCAAACTCTGAGATATTTATTTCTTTACTAAGATTTTCTATATTTTCTGGAGTTACTTTCCCTTCATATTCTTTGTCAATTTTAGTCAAAATATATTCTTTCTGAGCATCTTGATATTCTTTTTTTAAAGCCATCATTTCTTCATCCATTTTATCTTGTATGGAATTTTCTACAAAAGGCAAAACAGAAAGCAATCTAGTCTTACTTACATCCCACTGTGTATCTTTTTGTACATATTTTTTCCTAATTTCATCTAGTCTTCTAGTCTTTTCTTCTAGAAGTTCATTAATTTTTTCTTTTTTATCAGCTTCTTTTTTTTCTTCGCCATTTTCTTTACTTTCTTCTTTCTCCTTCTCTTCTTGTTTCTCTTCCTTGCTTTTATATTTCTCTTCTTTTTCTTTTTCCTCTCTTTTATCTTCTGAAGAATTTTCTTTTACAGCTTCTTCTACTTGAGTATCTTTTTCGTTACTATCCTCTTCTTTGTTTTCTTTTTCAGCTGATGAATCAGATGAATTACTAACTTCTTCTTTTTTATTATCACTAGAAGACTCTACTACCTCTGATTGATTTTCTTTTGGAGTGTGTACTGTTTCTTGAATTACTTCAGTGTTATTTATTGATTCTTCTGAATTTTTATTTTCTTGTTGTCTAGGTTTTTCTGATTTAGAAAATGATGTTAAATCTTCAAAGCCCATATTATTTTATCTTAAAAGTAAACTTATATCTATATATTACCATGTTATTAGTAGATTGTGCAATTTTTTGTTTAAAACGAGACCTTAGGATACTAACTTAATTTCTTTTTGAGTATTGCCAATAATTTATTGATGACTTCAGGAGAATCTGCCCATCTTTTAGCGTCTAGCGCTATGATTTGAGATTCATCTGTTAAAGTACTTATAGTGTGAAGTCCTTCTGAATATTTTCCAAATGGTTTTATTTGCTCAACTTCTGTTTCTTTGTATTCAGTTTCATTAAGTCTTTCTATTTTAAAAATTACAGTTGCTCCACCATAAGTTTCTGTGCAATTTTGCCCAAATCTATAGAGAGTCCCATTTTCTTTATCTTCATAAATGTTCCCAGCCATTCTAGCGCCTCGCGCACTACGTCTCACTGGACTTTTCGGATGCTTCTTCCACTTTCCTTTTAATTCTTTTGCAAAATATAATTCTACCTCGTTGTTTTCGTGTTCACCAAGCTCAGAAACAAACATCCACCACAGTCCATTATATTTAAAAGGTGTAGCATCTACTCCAGCAAAGCCCTCAAGTAGAACTTTCGATTTCTTCCATTTATGAGGAAATTCTACAGACTCATATAATGTTAAATTTCCTGATTCTGAATGCTCTGGTAACGCGTAAATTATACCATTATCTTCAAAAATTAGTGGATACGACTGATGAAAATTTTTTAAAAGTACGTCTACAGATTCTCTATATGCTATCTTTCCTCTATCATTAATCAAAACTTCTACAGCAGAAAGTCCCGCTGAGTTAGTTTTATAATTGAAATTTTCATAAAAAAGCCAGAGTTTCCCATCTTTTTTGAATAAAAAAGAATCTGCAAAGTAAAATCCAGGTTTTTCTGGTAACCATGTTACATCATTATCAGTTATTTTTTTACCATCTATTAAATCTTTTGCACTAATTTTGGCAATTCCTACATTCCATTTATCATGGAAAAATAATTTTCTAAAAAAACTAGTCTTTTTTTCTTTACTTAAGTACATGTTTATAATAATTAATAGTTAATTTTGCTATATGAGACCATTCAAAATTTGAAAGAAATTTAATTTTTGCCTTATCTCTTTTTTTAAGTAGCTCTTCTTTATTTTTAAGCGCATGTTTTAAAGCGTTTTCTAAAGAAATAATGTTATTTGGTTCAAAGAAAGTACATTCATTTTCATCCAAAATAGCTTTATTTGCTTCTATATCGCTAGCTATAATAGGTAAAGAAGCTGACATCGCTTCCAGTAGCACAAGACTCATTCCCTCACTTTCAGATGGAAAAACAAATGAAAACGCATTATTCATAAGACTAGCTATATCACTAGAATTTCTAAATCCTGTAAAAATTATGTTTTTGTTATCATCTGCTAATTCATGAATTGATTTCGCATAATTATCTGTGTAAGAATTATCCCCCACAATGACAAGTTTTTTGTCTGTCTCTAGTTTTTTGTAAGCTTCAATTAAAATATCTACTTTTTTGCCCGGTATAAGTCTTCCTACAAAAAGTAAGTACTGTCCCTTTTTGAGTCCAAATTCATTCAAAACCTCTTCGGAAATAGATTTTTTATCAAATTTATATGCTCCATTTGGTATGTATTTTGCTTCCTTTTTATATTTTTCTTTTACGTATTTTTTTAATTCTTGTGAAATTACTATAACATTTTTTGAAAAAGTACAACACAAAAATTCAGAAAACTTTAGGTAAGATTGCGCAAAAGAACCCCATTTACTATGTTCATAACATTTCGCATGCATTGTAGCAACTACATTTGTCCTAGGTTTCAAAACTCGCATAAGCCAAAGTAAAGAGGAAGGACCAATTGAATGAAAGTGAATTATATCAACATTTCTCTGAAATAAAAAAATATGCAGAATTGACAAAAAAGTGTGAATTATAGCTTCTAGATGTTTAGTTGGTACTGTTCCTAAATAAACAAGATTTACTCCACGAAGAGTCTCTTCTCTCTTTGGAAATAAATGCTTTCTAGCATATACAATCACATTGTGATTAGCTTTCGCAAATTCAACTGAAATTGCTTCAACGTGCTTTTCTATACCACCTGACACATCACCTATCCCCTTTTGACCTATAAATATTATCTTCATATTCTTATTTGGATTGCTCTATTGCTTTATTGTAAACTCTCATAAGATTATCATAATATTTACTGTATGTCAAGTCTTCTACACTTAATTTTGCATTTCTTGAGATTGTACTTTTATTTGTAACTATAGCTTTATTAATCTTTCTTACCAAATCATTTGCGTCTTTTGGGTTGTAGAGAAATCCATTTTTTCCATCAATTATTCTTTCGGGCATTCCTCCCATATCAGCAGCAATTACCATAACACCAGAAGCAAGCGCTTCTAATAGTGCATAGGGCATATTTTCATAGCATGCACTAGCCATAACAGTAACTTTTGCATTACAAATCCAACTCCTAAGTTCTTTTCCACTTTTGTATCCCACAAAATGAACTTTTTTTTCTATTTTTAAATCTTTTGCAAGTTTTTCTAAAATTTCTCTTTGATCACCTTTTCCTACAAAAACTAAATTTTGTGCATTAGATTTTGAAAAAGCTTTTATTAAAACATCCAACCCTTTTTCATATGAGAGTCTGCCAAAATAAAGAACATAATTTTTTGGATAATTCTCATTTAAATTTTCTACTTCACAAGGTTTAAAAAAGTTTTTGTTTAGTGGTTGTGGGACGTGTAAAATATCCTTTTTAAACCCTTTTTCTTTATACTTCTTTGCGAGAAATTTACTCGGTGCTATATAAACATCAACTTTTTCAAAAGTTTTTATAAATTTATGAAAATAATGCTCAAAAGTACAAATTATACTTTTTGATACTGAGTCTTTTACACATCTATCCCCTACACATTGCCACGGTGATTTTTCCCAAATTTTGCCTCGCACAAGCATGTTATAATTTGGAGATACATGCTTAAAATCATGAAGCGTCATAATCATAGGTATTTTTCTTTTTTTGAGAGTCCAGATAATAGATGGAGATAATTGATGATAAATTAGATGCATATGAACAACATCTGGATTAAACTCATCAAGTAAAGCATTTAATTTTTTTTGCGCTTCAAAATTCCAAATTATTCGAAAAGCTACAGATATTTTTTTAAATACTGAATAATTTTTATTTCTTAAATCTACATTTTCTACAAAATATTTTGACCATTTGGTTTTTTCATTATTTACGTGTTGCATAGAAAAAAAAGCTACTTCATGACCGTTACTTTTCAAAACATTTGCAGTATCGAAATATGCTCTCTCAGCTCCACCAAAAACATTGTGAAACTTATCTATTAATAATATTTTCATCAATTTGTATTTAAAAAATTTGTTTTGCTCTGAGCCTTGTGTTAATATTCAAGTATGACTTATACACAAAAAGTAAAACAAAACACATTAAATTTTATAACTATACTAGTAGTATATCATAAATATGAATATTTTAGAAAAAACAGCCAAATTATTTAGCAATCACAAATTTTTGGTATATATGCTTTTTGCATTTTTATCAGCTAGAGTTAGTATAGATTACATCGGACTTTTTATGAACTTAGAAGTACCAATTCTTGGAGAGTTATCTCTTTCTAGACTTTTTGTGCTTATAACGATTCCGTTTACATTGCTGTTTTTATTTCTTTATCGAAAAAAAATTTTAGAAACTCCACTTACTGTAATGTTTTTCTTGATTATTTTTATAGATTTAATAACCATTCCTTTCACACCTCTCTCAGATACGAAAGAAGTCTTAATTGATTCCCTTAGAATACTTAGTATTGTTTTTATATATGTTCTTTCTTATGTAAGTATCACTTCTTACACACTTTTTAGAAAATTAATTTATGTAATAATAGCTTCTTCTTTTGTTTCTTTAGTATTTGCTGCATTTCAATTTGTAGAAGGTGTTGGTTATACTGATGTTGCTTTTAGTGAGCTTAGAATTTTTGGTGCCTTTACTCATCCAAATGTTTATGGAACATATTTACTTGCTATAATATCAGCTGTTTTGATTGGAATTTCTATAGCTAGAACAACCAAAGAACGAATTATTCTTATAATAATACTCATTATAGAATTTTTTGCACTAACTATGACTTTCACTCGTATTGCTTGGATTATGGGACTTTTTATTATAGGGGCATTTGTAATTATAAAAAACCGAATTTTAGCGCTACCTCTTTTTGCTATGGTTATTTTTTCTTATGTAGCTCTTCCTGAAATAAAAGACCGCGTAAACGAAGCATTAACGCTTTCTCCAGATAGTTCGCTTATTTGGAGATTTAATTTGTGGCATGATACTATATTTTATACTATAAGTAATAATG
>JALWEZ010000042.1 GCA_027039165.1 Candidatus Moraniibacteriota bacterium | reverse complement strand
AACAACCGCACTTCTGATACAAGCTTAAAGATCTATTATAAAGAAAAAAAAAGTATGCATGCCTCCACAAAGTAAGAAAACATATAAAGATGAAGAAACAAAAACAAAAGTAAAGGAAAAGTTAATGAGAAGATTATTTGTTATATTTGTTTTAATTGTAGCTATTTTATTTAGTTTTAAAATGTGGGATGTTAGAAACAAAATCATAACACAAGATGTGGTCAAGGTATATACTTGTTTTGGAAAAAAAGATACTTAAAAGGGAAAAATTTAGTGTAAATGATTGTGTGGATGATATTATGAAAGATTATGAGAATCAAAAAGAGGATGTTGGTGTTGGTGAGTGTAGGGATTTAGATAAACAGATAATTAATATAAAGGAAGTAGAAATTATTAACCAACCGTGCAGTTTTGCTCCGTATATTGAGTAACCTTTTTCAAAATAAGCTAGTATTTCAGTGTTATTTTGTACGAAGATTAAAATTTGACATGGGTAAATATCTTTGCTATAATGTAATTACGATGGGTTAATAAATAACCACGGGTGCATCGTAAATTAGATTTTAAAGCATTATAGAGTTTTAAAATATGTGTGCTCGATTTTTCTTGCGTGCAAAACTCACTTTCGTGAGTGAATGTAATGAAATACTTATAAAAAATAAAAATTAACAATAAGACAATGAGTGAAATAAAATGTACATCATGTGAGTGTGAAGAAATGATGGAAACAATGAGTAGTGAAGAAACTACTCAAAGCGAAAAGGACTATAAAGAGGAAACTAATTTTGCGATACTTCTTGCGCTAGTTCCTGCTATGACTATGTCACTGTTTAATTTGATGGGTTTGTTTTAAAACTAAATTAACTAATAATTAAATGTTTCAATATGGCTATACAAAGATGGGAACCCCTAAGTTTGAGTGATTTCTTTGAAGATGAAGTATTATCTCCACAAAGAGCTCAAAAACTTCCATTGGACTTAGCAGTAGATTTATTTGAGGAAGAAAATAATCTAGTTGCAAACATGAATGTTGCAGGAGTAGAACCTGAGGATTTGGATGTAACTGTAGAAGATGGTTATCTAAGGATTGCGGGTTCTAGAAGTGAGGTAAATGAAGTAAAAGATAAGAATTATTATTCAAAACAAATCTCAAGAGGAAGTTTTGAAAAGGTAATTCCTTTGCCAATAGAAATTGAAAAAGATTCTATAAAGGCAGAAATTGAAAATGGAATTTTGGTTGTAACTATGCCTAAAAAACAAGAAGTTGCAGACAAAAAGAAAAAAGTTGAAGTTACTAAGAAAAAATAGAAATTTCAATTAGTTTGAATCAAAAAATTCTGGGATATTCTCAGGGTTTTTTGTTTTTTTGTAAAATATGCAATAATTAATTATAGAGATTAAATAAAATTATTATGATTAAATTTTCTAAAATAAATTCTCCTAAAGAATTAGACAAATTAAAAGATAAGTCTGCTTCGTATAAAAAATTGAAATTTAGTTTTTCAGATGATTATATTTTAAAGTTAAAGCAGTTAATAGGAGAATTAAATAGTTATCAAATTTTTGCTAAAAATGAAAAAGATGAGATAGTTGGGTATATAGCGGGAATAGAAAAACTTCATCTAGATTATTTTACAATATATGAGCTTTTTGTGGATCCAAATTATCAAGGTAGTGGAATTGGTACAAAGTTAGTAGGTAAAGTATTGCAATACAC
>JALWEZ010000041.1 GCA_027039165.1 Candidatus Moraniibacteriota bacterium | reverse complement strand
ACCAATTCTTCGGCTTCTTTAATCATACCTTCAAAATCGGTTGCAATAACTTCTGCACTGACGTCACCGCTGACAATATCACAAATTTGACGATAATGATTTAGAATATTTTCTTTTCCGGTAATGCCTTCTTTGGCCATTAATGAAGGATTAGTTGTTACCCCATCCAAAATACCAAGTTCGTTGGCTTCTTTAATATCTGATAAGTTAGCTGTATCTATAAAAAATTTCATATTTTAAGTTTTTTTGCAAATATAGTATAAGTAGTTGAAAGTTGAAAGTTACACTTCAACAGGCTCAGTGATCTAAGTTGAAAGTTAGGCTAAATCCTATTTTGATATGCTATTATTATCTTTGCAAGAAATAACAATAGCATAGTATTATGGAAAATTCATTAATAAAACTCTTTGTTCCGGATTACATTTTAGAACATTTTGAATATGAAAATTTATAAGAATTACGAGATGTCATTTACATTTATTTAGTTAGTAGAGAAGGATGATAAAACGCATCATCCCAAAAAGATTAAAGATAAGAAAGAAATTTTGTTAAATGGATTTATGAATCCGTTGGAACTGCAAACCTTTCCTGCTAAGGGTAAAGAAGTATTTTTGATATTCAAACGGCGACGTTGGAAATTAAAAGGTAGTAATAAGAGTTATCACAATACATATTCCTTTAACGATAAAGGTATAAAAGCCACCAAAGAATTTTGTGATTTTTTAAAAGAAATTGATAGTATCTAAACCTATTAGCATTGGTAATGTATCCTATGTATTAGGCATGAGTTCAAAGAAATTACAACGTTGGTATCAACAGGTTCTAAGTGGTTTTGCACAAGCTAAAAATGATGGCACCATATATAAACATAATCTAAGTATAGAAGAGCAAGAAAAAGTAAGAAAAATAGTTGTACCTATTTTTGCAGAAGCTCTTAATAGAAATTTACAACGTTTTATTAACATGAATTATGGCACTAGAAATGTCGATTTCTTCTTATACAGAACTAAAATACATTTTGTTTAGCACATCAAAATGAGGATTAGCCATTAATTTTATCCGTTAAGATATGTAAGATTTATTACAAATTTTTATTTAGAATGCATATAACCAGAAAATTCGCAAAAAATCTTTTAAAAACCTGATATTTTTCATAAATATAGCTTTTCAATTCCATTACATTTGGATTGAAAATTTTTGAATATGTCTGCAAAACGGTTTTCCTTTACCAAATTCATTTATACATTTCTGATTGTATTTTTGATTTGGTATGCTTTCACAACTTCGTTACAGCCGGCTGAACTTATAACCGGTATTGTTTTAAGTCTTGTTGTAGCTTATATCACGGTGGTAAATTTTAGTTGCTGTGATCCGATTTTGATTACACCGTCACACATTATATATTTTATACAATACTTTTTTGTGTTTTTGGTGGCATTGGTCAAAGCGAATTTTGACGTAGCACGCCGGGTTGTCAATCCGAAATTGCCGATAAATCCCGGTATTGTGAGTTTTGAAACCAAATTGCAAAATCATTTTGCTAAAATGGTTTTGGCAAACAGTATCACGCTGACACCCGGAACACTGACGATAGACGTGATTGGCAATAAATTTTATATACATTGGATAGACGTAACAACCGAAAATAAAGAAGAAGTTTATAAAGAAATAGCGGAACCGTTTGAAAAGGTTTTGTTGAAGATTTATGGGAGTGGAAAGT
>JALWEZ010000040.1 GCA_027039165.1 Candidatus Moraniibacteriota bacterium | reverse complement strand
TGATAAGGCCTACCCTCTCAACCCTTATTTTCGTCTGGGCCTTTTCCACCACTTGGCCGTTTTCCACAGCAAAGGCCTCTACATCGTAATCTCCTGGAGGGGCCTCAAATGGCCAATTAATATTTATAGAAAATGGAAAAAATGTAGGGCATAACTCAAAAATTTTGAAAGCATTATTTTTAAGAGAATTATTAAAAAAAATTAATGTTGATGGTTTTAATAAGAATATTTTTAAAAGTTTGAAAATTGAAGATTTTAAATTCAAGGAAATTTTGAATACTATCCCTAAAAGTGTGTAAAGTGTAATTAAATTATTAAATAAAAAATTAAAAAAAAAAGAAAAAAAAATATGAAACGATTACACTTTACACACTTTTAGGGGTACTACCTTAACTTAGAATTATTTATTTGAAAGAATTTTAAATTCAACACGACGGTTAAGTTGTCTGTGTTCCGGCGTATCATTTGGAACAATAGGTTCGTCATAGGCGGCTCCTCTGTATTTTAATCTTTCAGAAGAAATACCTTTATTAATAAGGTATGTAACAACAGCCTTTGCACGTGCTTGCGAAAGTCTTTTATTGTATTCGTGAGAACCTACATTATCGGTGTGTCCTGAAATTTCTATTACGACTTTGGGATTATCAATCATAAACTTATAAATACGTTCCAATTCAGGCATTGATTCCTTTCGTAAAGTAGCTTTGTCAAAATCAAAGAATATATTTTTCAAAATAACTTTTGAACCCGCGGTAACATTATACAATGGTATATCTTTTTGAATTTTGTCAAAATTTGAATTTACGGGGATATCAAAGTTTTCAGAATGAAATAAATAGCCGTCGGCATTTACATTCATACCATAATTTCTGCCCGAAGGTAAAGTTACAACAAACTTTCCGGTTTCATCAGTAAAATTTTGCATCAGAAGAGAATCTTTTTCATTATCATAAATTTCAACGGTGGCTTCTGGTATCGGCTTAAGTGTCAGTGCATCGTAAACTTTACCGACTACCAAAACAAGATTAACCGGTTGGAAACTCGTCTGTTGTTTTTTTATCGTATCATTTTTCACAAATACAGTGGTATCAACTTCTTTTGTTGTATCTTTATGAATAGTAATTTTATAAATATCGCTAAAACCTTTTGTATTATTTCTAACGCTAGAGAAATAAGCAGTTTTGCCGTCTGCCGAAAGAACAAAATAAACGTCATCATCAGGACTGTTAATAGGATAACCTAAATTTTGTGGCTTAGACCAAGTTCCGTCGGGTTGTAAAACAGATTTAAAAATATCAAATCCACCTATACTGCCGTGTCCCATTGAGGAAAAATAAAGAGTTTTTCCGTCAGGATGCAAAAATACGCCGTCTTCGTCATAAGGACTGTTGATGACAGGTGGTAATTTTACGGGGTCAGACCATTTACCATCTTGAAAATGAGTAACATAAATATCACTATTACTGCTATCTGGATTTTCTTTTTTTCCCCTTACAAAATAAATTGTTTTACCATCAAAAGAGAAACAAGCAGAATTTTCAACCTCATCGGTATTGATATTATCAGGCAAATATTCGGGATAACTCCACTTATTCCCCTTTTTATGACAAATCAATAAATCACCATTTCTAAAAATAAGCATTGAATTGCCATCGGGAGAAAGAGCAACAGTAGCATCGTGAAAACGAGTATTAAGCGGTAAACCAATATTTTTAGGTCGTT
>JALWEZ010000039.1 GCA_027039165.1 Candidatus Moraniibacteriota bacterium | reverse complement strand
ATTCTGAAATTGTTATTTCTGAAATGGGAGCTTTTACTATTGGCGACATTGAAAATTTATGTAAAATTATAAATCCAGATTATTCTATAACAACAAGCATTGCTCAAGTACACATTGAAAGATTTAAAACACTAAAAAATATTATAAAAACCAAATTTGAATTAGCTACAAATACAAGAAAAATTGCTTTTTTGAATACTTGTAATAATTTAATAAGTAAAAATTTAGCTAATTTATCAACAGATGCAAAAATAGTAAAAATTTGCAATACTCCACAAGAAAAAAAATATTTAGAGAACTTTGGCGGAATTTCGTTTAAATACAATTCTCAGATATTCACAACAAATCTTATAGCAGATTATTCTCTAAATTATATTGTAATCGCACTAAATATATCAAAATTACTAAATCTTTCAAAAAAAGAACTTGAACGTGGACTTAAAAATATGAAATTCACCCCTCACCGATTAGAGGTATTAAAAAATAAAGAGCTAAATAGAATAATTATAGATGATAGCTATAACGGTAATTATGATGGATTTTGTGCTGGCATAGATATCATAAAAAGAGCCAAAGGAAGAAAAATAACTCTCACTCCTGGAATAGTTGAACTTGGCAAAAAATCAAAAGAAATTCACATAAAACTCGCACAAAAATATGCAAAAAACCTAGACTTAGTATTACTTATAAAAACAAAAGGTACAGATGTCATTGTAGAAAAATTCAAAGAAATAGGTTACAATAACTATAAGGTCTACAAAACAACGAAACAAGCTCACGATGACCTTGTTAATATACTAAAAAACGGTGATACTATAATTTTTCAAAATGATATCACTGATAATTACAGATAAATTATGCTAAAAGATAAAACAATTGGAGTACTATTTGGAGGAAGAAACACGGAACACGAAATATCCATAATAACTGGAGAATTTGTATTATCTAAACTTAAACACTTTGGATACAAAACTAAAGCTGTTTACGTAGATAAAAAAGGTAAATGGTATTTATCCGATAAAATTTCAAATCTTAGTTTTTTTGAAGGTGATTTTGCAAAAGAATTAGAGAGTTTACCAGAATATTCTTTAAATCTAAGTAAATCTCAATCAAAAATTGTATTAGAAAAAAAGAGTTTAATGAGTAAAGAAACTATAACTTTGGATTATTTATTTCCTACATTTCATGGTTTAAATGGTGAAGATGGAACAATTCAAGGTTTTGCTGAATTTTTTAATGTTCCTTATGCTGGTTGTGGTGTGTACTGCTCTTCTTTGTCAATAAATAAAATACTCACAAAAAAATTACTAAAATCTCTAAATTTACCAACTACAGACTTTTTACATTTTACAAAAGAAGAGTTCGAAAATAATGAAGAAGAAATTTTACAAAAAATAGTTGACGAGATTAAATTACCTCTATTTATCAAACCTTCACTAGGCGGATCATCAATTGGTATATCAAAAGTAAAAAAAATAGAAGAATTAGAAAACGCATTAGAAGTTGCTTTTTACTACGACACCCAAATAATTATAGAAAAATCTGTTGAAAATATAGCTGATTTAACTTGTGCTGTGCTTAGCGATGGTGAAAAAATAATTACTTCAGAAATTCAAAAATCTTTATTCGAAAGTGATTTATTTGATTTTAATTCAAAATATGAGAAAGATGGAGGCGCTCAAACAGGCAATGCAGATTCAAATTTAGTAATACCTGCTGATATAAGTAATGA
>JALWEZ010000038.1 GCA_027039165.1 Candidatus Moraniibacteriota bacterium | reverse complement strand
TAATTAAATGAAACAAAAGATTTAATTTACTTATAAATCTAAAAGATTTCTTGTGTGTTTTGTGTCTCAATACAAACTGCACAAAAAATGTAGAAAGACTTCCTCCAAAAAATTCTAACAAATGCAAGGTTCTTTCTGGAATTCTCTCAGCTCTAACTATAGCCAAGATTTTATCCAACGTAAACATTATAGCTGTCGTAGCATTGATAGCTATATAATAAATAGAAAATTTACTTGCTAATTGTGTAACATTTGCACTAACTATAATCGCTATAAAAAATACAACAATAGACATAAAGTTATACTTGTAAAAAGTAAATGGAGGATTGTAAACTATTGGTTGTTTCAAAGTCCATCCTTTTGGTACTGTTCTTTTTTTCTTTTTTCTTTTTTTCTTGCCACTTTTTATCCTTTCTTTTAAAAAATTAATTGTTAAAAAACATCACTTTAGTAAGTCAATACTAGACTAACACAGTTTTTGAATATAATCAATTTCAAATAAGCTTAATGTTTGTGAACTTTTTTATCTCCTTTAGGTTTATAATCTTTTAAATATTTAACAGCCATTAGCGTAACTATTGGCACAGTGAGTACCAGACCAACGCTACTTACTATAATTCTTATAATTTCTGTTGCAAATACTTCTAAATTTAATAAAGGTGCTTTACTAGTTGGTGAAATATAAAAATATAAAATAACAGGCAAAAAAGCGCCAGTATAAGCTAATGCTAGGGTATTTACAAGTGCACCAACATGCTCTCTTCCTATTCGGGTTGCCTTTTTATAAACTTCTTTTTTGGTTAGTTTTTTATTTGCGTTATAAAGTTCTGTAACAAATGCTGCTTGAGTAACAGAAATATCGTCTAGCACTCCCAAAACTCCTATAATAATTGATCCAAGAAGTAAAGAAACGAAATTTAAAGAGCTTGTGCTTTGTAGATTAAGCAAAACCGATTCTTCAGTTTCAAGTCCAGAAAGTTTTGTAGTATAAACCGCAAACAAAGCAAATGCTATAGTTATGATTATAGATATCATAGTACCAATATAAGCAACTCCAGATTCTCTATTGAACCCATGAGTGAAAAATATGGCCATAAATAAAACTCCGGATGTAATTAAAAAACTTGCAAGTAGAGGATTAAAACCATTAAGTAGAGATGGCATCAGTAGATAAAGGATAATAAACAGACTTCCAACTAGAGAAATAAGTGAGCGAACGCCTTGCCAACCGCCAAAAGCAATAACCACAAAAACAAATATACCAATAAGAAATAAAACTGAATTCATTCTATCTCTATGTAAAATTGCATAGTACTCTGAACCATCTTCGTAATTGTAATAATCAAACCAAAATTTATCTCCAACTTCAAAAATTATTCTATCATTATCAAAATCAACAATTTGTCCTTTTTTATCTTTGTTTAAAATTTGTACTTTTATATTCTGCAAAATATGCTCTCTATTTGTTCCTTCAATTTTTTCTTTTTTTTGAGAATTTATACTTATAACCTTACCCTTATAAGTATTCACATATCCTTGAGCTGTTTGGTCGGGTAAAAAAGCAAGGCAATTTTGAGAAATAAAAAACACAAAAAACAAACTTATTAAGAATACATTTTTAAGTTTTTTTAAAAAAATCATTTTAGTTAATTATCCAATCTTAAAGTTGGCTACATCACCATCTTTCATTATATAATCTTTTCCAACAGTTTGCACAAGTCCTTGATTACGAGCATTTGCAAAAGAACCCGAATCTAACAGTGTTTTCCAATTTATAACTTCTGCACGTATGAATTTTTTGACAAAATCAGTGTGAATTGCACCACCTGCTTCTGGTGCACTGGCACCTTTTTTAATAGTCCAAGCTCTGGTTTCTTTTTCTCCAGTAGTTAGAAATGTTTGAAGATTTAGTAAATCAAATGCTTTTTTAATAAGATTTGGCAAATGTGAAGTCATTTCTAACTCTTCAATTTCTTCTTTTGTCATATCCATTAATTCTTCCTCTGTTTTTATATCAAGTTTAACATGGGGCTTAGATTCTAATTCATCATCAAGTTTAGCATCTATATCAGAGACATTATATACATACATAATTGGCTTCATAGTAAGAAGTGACATTTCTCTTATAATTTGTCTAGTTGTGTCTACTTCGTAATCCACTTGAACTTCACGAGCTAATTGCCCGGCATCAAGTTTCTCTTTTATTTGATAGACAACTTCTAGCTGTTTTTTTGCATATTTGTCATTGCCTTTTGCTAATTTTTCAAGTCTGTGCACAGTTTTTTCTACTGTAGCCATATCAGCAAGCATAAGTTCTGTCTCTATAGTTTCTATATCAGAAATGGGATTTATTTTATTGTTTACATGAGTTATGTCATCATTTTTAAAAATTCTCACTACATGAGCTATAGCATCAACTTCTCGTATATTTGCCAAAAATTTGTTTCCAAGTCCTTCACCTTTACTAGCTCCTTCTACAAGTCCAGCGATATCTACAAATTCTATTGCAGTTGGCACGATTTTTTGAGTATTAGAAAATTTTGCAAGTTTTTCCAAACGTTCGTCTGGAACTTCTACAATTCCAACATTTGGTTCTATTGTACAAAACGGATAATTTTCTATATCAACAGTCTTTTTTGTAAGTGCTTTAAAAAGTGTTGATTTTCCCACATTGGGCAGTCCTACTATTCCTACTTGAAGTGCCATAATATTTTAATTATTTTATTTGTAATATACTTGATATTGTGCACGAAAAATGTATTTTAGTCAATAAAATGTTATAATAGTAAAGTTAATAATTAAAAAAGCAAATATGAGTAAAGAAATTTTTAAGGCATATGATATTCGTGGACTTTATGGAAGTCAATTAGATGAAGAACTTGCTTACAAAATTGGATTTTTTGCCGCTTATGAGTTAAAAGCAAAAAAACTTGCTATAGGAAGAGATGCTAGACCTCATGGGGAAAGTTTAATGAAAGAATTAATAAGAGGAGTAAGAGATGCTGGTTGTAGTGTAATTGACTTGGGTATGATTACTACACCTATGCTTTATTTTGCGTCTTGGAATTTAGATGTTGACGGAGCAATTTCTATTACAGCGTCACATAATCCAATTGAATACAATGGTGTAAAGATTTGCAGAAAAAATGCTGTGCCTGTAGGACTTAATTCTGGACTTGCAAATATCCGTGATAATGTTTTTTCTTCGGAAATTGTAAAAAGTTCTACGACTGGTGAATTAGAATCACATAATATAACTGGAGACTATTATGATTTCGTTTCAAAATTCGCTGAATTTGGAAATAAGAAATTTCATGTAGTAATTGATTGCGCAAATACTATGGGAGTTTTAGATTTGCCAATTTATGAAAGATTTAAAGATAATATAAAGATTACAAAAATTTACTGTGATTTGGATAATCCTTATTCAGCTCATGAAGCTAATCCACTTAATACTGAAACTCTGGATGAATTAAGAGAAAAAGTTGTAGAAGAGGGAGCAAGTATCGGAATTGCGTATGATGGCGATGCTGACAGAGTTGGTTTTATAGATGAAAAAGGTGAAATTATACCAATGGATCTTATAACTGGATTAATTGCTAAAATACTACTTGAGAAAAATCCAAAATCTAGAATTCTCTATGACTTGCGCTCCTCAATGGCTGTAAAAGAATTAGTAGAAAAAAATGGTGGAAGCGCTTCTGAGTGCCGTGTGGGACATGCTTTTATAAAAATTCAAATGACACAAGAAGACGCAATATTTGCTGGAGAACTATCGGGACACTATTATTTTAAAGCAAATAAAAATGGAGAACTATCTACTTTTGCAGCTATAACACTTCTTAATCTAATGGCAAAAACTGGTAAAAATATTTCAGAGTTAGTAAGTGAGCTTAGAAAGTACTATCACAGTGGAGAAATTAATTCAAAAGTAAATGACGCTCAACAAATTTTTAAAAAATTAAAAGAAAAATATTCAGATGGTAAATTTTCAGATCTTGATGGTATAAAAATCAGTTTTTGGGAACAAAATGAGCCTGGTTCAAGATGGTGGTTTAATGTACGCTCAAGCAATACAGAACCAGTTGTAAGATTAAACCTAGA
Source organism: Candidatus Moraniibacteriota bacterium (assembly GCA_027039165.1). GTDB lineage: Bacteria > Patescibacteriota > Minisyncoccia > Moranbacterales > JALWEZ01. The sequence goes on along the minus strand of JALWEZ010000038.1, from coordinate 1,222 downwards.
AGCAGATACAAAAGAATTAATGGAACAAAAGAGAGATGAAGTTTTGGCAATAATTAGAAGTTAAAGTTTGCATCTAAAACTAAAAAGCAGTACAAAATACTGCTTTTTAGTTTACGTTAAATTTTAGACAGGTTCTTAGTGTAAAAATCCAATTTTTTTGCGAATTTCTTTAATTTTTCTTTCTGCTATAGGAGTAGCTTTTTTTGCTCCTTCTTCTAAAATTTTTTCAATTTCCCTATCACTTATAGAATTAATTCTTTTTTGAAGAGGTAGTACAAAATCAATAATTATACCTGATAAATCTTGTTTAAACTCTTTAAAACCTTTATTTTTATATTTTTCTTCTATCTCCTTTATAGATTTATTCGAAAGTAACTTATAAATATTTATTAAATTTTTAACTGCAAGTCTATCTTCTTTGTAAGTTATAGTTGGATCACTGTCAGTAACAGCTTTCATTACTTTTTTCTTTATTTCATCCTCTGAATCCATTAGAGAAATGTAATTATATTTACTTTTTGCACTTTTGCTCATTTTTTTTATAGGATCATCAAGTCCCATAATTCTTTTTCCTTCCTTTGTTACAAAATACTCTGGTATTTTAAAAGTATCTCCAAATTTTTTATTGAATCTACGAGCTAGAGTCCTTGTTAATTCTAGATGTTGAAATTGATCTTCTCCTACAGGCACAAGTTCTGTGTCATACAAAAGTATATCAGCAGCCATTAAAACTGGATAATCAAATAAACCCACAGTTGCATTGTCACTACCTTCTTTTTGACTTTTATCTTTAAATTGAGTCATCTTTTTTAAATCAGACATTCTCGCTGTTACACAATTCAAAATCCAACCAAGCTCACAATGAGCTTTAACGTCTGATTGTACAAAAATAGGTGCTTTTTGTGGATTTATCCCAGAAGCAACTAACACTTTAGCAATTTCTAATGTTTTCTTTCTAAGTTCTACTGGATTAAAATCAAGTGTAATTGCATGCAAATCAACAATTGGGAAAAAAGCATCATAAGTTTCATGTAGCTCAACCCAATTTTTTACAGCTCCTAAATAATTTCCAATATGTAAATTTCCCGTTGGTTGGATACCACTTACAATTCTTTTTTTCTTTTTAGTATTCATATTTGACTATTTTATTATTTTATGTTACACTTACTATGTTATTTTCCATTTAATCATAGAATTTATCGTTAGTAAAGGAGTAGTTGTG